>JAITHJ010000052.1 GCA_031280035.1 Spirochaetaceae bacterium
TCAGCCGCGCCAAAAACAATAAAGGCCGCCGCTAACGCAAAGATTTTTCTTTTCATAAAATTTCTCCTAAATATTTCAATAAATTTTAATCATGTTCAATTTCAAGCAGCTCAACGTCAAAAACAAGCACTGAATTGGGCGGAATCTCATCCGCCGGCGAATCCTTGCCGTACGCTAAATCAGGCGGAATATAGAACTTGTACCTGCCGCCGGTATGCATAAGCTGAATTCCTTCGGCCCAGCCCGGAATTACGTTTTCCAGCGGAATAGTAGCCGGCTCTTCCCGCTCACGTGAATTGTCAAAGACCGTACCGTCTATAAGAGAACCGGTATAATGAACAACGACAACGCTATCCTGTTTTGGCTGCGCGCCCTTGCCTTTATTTATAATTTCATATTGCAAACCGCTTTTTGTTAAATGGATACCGCTTTTCTTTTTGTTCTGAGCAAGAAATTCTTCACTCTTTTTTAAGTTTTCTTCCCTTTGCTTGTCCAATACAACCTGAACCGCTGTCTGAACAATTTCAGCGGCGGCCTCAAACGTTATACCCGGATTGCCGCTTACGAGCGTTTTTTGAAGACCATCGGTAAACGCCGGAAAATCTACGGTAATACCAGAATCTTGAAGACTTTTTGCAAGCAGAACTCCTATGGCAAAGCTTACCTTTTTATCGGACGAAAAATCACTGCTTTGGGCAAAGCCAATATGAAGAATCGCCGTGCCTAAGAGCAAAAACAACGATATTTTTTTTAACATGGTTTTACTATAAAGGGTTTCATGGATTTAAGCAAGTAACCGCAACGCTTTACCAAAAACCCAACCAAACGGCAGCGTATCACGACAATTTTTATGGCGTGAACACAGTACCGCGCTGTTCGCCCAACACAAGGGCGTTCAGCGCAGCGGGTTTTCCGCGCGTAATAATTGACGGCACGCCGTAAGAGAAGCAAAGCTCCGCGGCGTTAATTTTTGTTACCATACCGCCCGTACCAAAATCACTTTTCCCGTCCATACTGATTTTTTCTTTTAATACGGAAATATTATCCACTATACCGATGTGAACTGCGTCAGGATTCATTTTGGGATTTTCTGAGTATATTCCGTCTATATCACTAAAAAGCACGAGCAAATCGGCGCCCCAAAGCACCGCGGACTGCGCGGCAAGCGTATCATTATCGCCTATCTTGATTTCTTCTACATAAACCGAATCATTTTCATTGATGACAGGGACAATGCCTTCATCAACAAGCGTGAACAGCGTATTGCGCATATTCAGCGTCCTGATTGAGTCGCTAAAGTCATCGCGCGTAAGAAGAATTTGCGCGGTATGAATATTATGCGGCGCAAACGCCCTGCGCCACGACGCCATCAGTTCAACCTGTCCTACGGCGCACAGAGCCTGTCTGTAATGAATATCCTTTTTGCGCGCCCACTTATCCAGCGTCGAAAGACCTGCCGCCTGCGCTCCTGAAGACACTATGACAACTTGTTTTCCGCCGGCAATAAGCTGTGCACACTGCGCCGTCCATGACGCAAGAAACTCAACATCGATTCCGCCAGATTCGTCAGTCAGCGTACTTGAACCGAATTTAAAAACGATTTTTCTTGATTTTGCAAATAATTGCGGTATCATCTTATAAAAGTTTATCACAAAATTAAAGGATAATCCATTGGGTTAAAATGCCGATAGAAAAATAATGAAACAGAAATTAACGGCAATCTACGCCGTAATGCTATTTTTTTCCGCAGTCTACAGTTATGCCGGACAGCGGGACGGTAAAACAAACGGTTTTTTGGACTGGATAAAGATGGACATTAGTACCGAGGTCCGGTTGAATCTACGTTCGCTTGGCATCACAATACCCGCCGGAAGAAATATGGCGGAAAACCAGCTTTTCTCCGAATATTTTTCACAGATAAGGCCGTTTATCTATTCTATTCCGGTTGATTCGTCTTCTGTTTTAGGAGATTTGGTAAAACAGGGAGAACTTTCACCGGAAACTGTTGACAAACTCGTTTTTAACGCCAAAGCCGTACCGCCGTCAATCTCAACGGATATTCAGGATATAACCGCCTCTTACACGATAAGCCTGAATGCAGTCTGTTCGGTGCTTGTGGACCACAGCGGCGGCGCGAATTTCATGCACGTCATAGATCCCGAACCTGTCGCTTCGTATACCGGAATCATCATCATAGCAAAGGAAGCTCTGCCTGTTCACGGTAAAAATACCAGCGCGTATCTTGCGCCGTGCCTATTCCCAAAGATATGGGATACGGAAATGAATCTTGTTTTTGACAAAACCATGACTGAACCGCACATATTTCACGAGTCAATGATGATCAGCTATATGGGAAGCGACCATATTTTTAAAAGAACGCCGTCAGGACTTTCTCCTGAGATTGAAAAAATTGTGGGAAACAGGCCGCTTCGCATAATAGCGCACGCTGTTTTTGGTATAAGTCCAACGGATCCAATCATCGACAGCGATGATGCGCGCGTCATTCTTTCATCTGACATAAATAAAAATCTGCTGCGTGAAGGCCGCGTTGTTATCATCACATCGGATACGGTACTTAAAACAAATCTAAAATGAGTCTTGCGCCAGCAGGATAATCTGGATATGAATTAACGTATATTTTCTTTAAGAAGCTTCAAGAATTCGCACCGTGATACTCTTTCACCGCCGAGGCTTTCAAGATGAGCCGTCCAAACCTGACAATCAATGAACGCAACATTCTGCGCAAATAATTTTTTTGCAAACGAAACAAACGCGGCTTTAGATGCGTTACTTTGTTTTGAAAACATTGATTCGCCAAAAAAAACGCTGCCCAGTAAAATGCCGTAGCAGCCGCCTGCGAGAGAGCCTTCGGCGTAACTCTCTGCACAATGCGCGTAACCAAGCCGGTGTAGTTCATTGTAGGCGTTAATCATATCTTCCGTTATCCATGTCCCGTTCTGCCCTGTGCGGGAAATTGCCGCGCATTCTCTTATCACGGCGGGAAAATCGCTGTCAAAACGCACATCAAACCGGCGTTGATTAAGAATTTTCTTCATTGATGTAGAAACATGAAGTTTTTCAGGGAAAATAACAAAGCGCGGGTCGGGAGACTGCCATACTACCGGCTCGTCTGGATTATACCACGGGAAAACGCCCTGTTCGTAAGCTGAGAGAAGCATACCCGGCGAAAGATTACCGCCGATGGCAACTACGCCGTCTTTAGATTTCTCTGGATTAGGAAACTGAAATCTTTGATGCTCAGCAATATACGGGAAATTCGGATCCTGCCCTGAAAAACCCAGCCGCATTTAATAACGGGAAGCGGCGTACTCAACCCAGCCGTCTGCTTCAATCAGCGATTTTTCAAAACCTTGCAGCGTGAATGGAATCTTTCGTTCTTTTCCTTGTGCGGCAGCGGTAAAAGAAAGCACGGCGTTTTTTATATCTACGCTAAGAGATGTTCCCAGCGCGGCGAATTCATTGAAAAGTCCGTCAATCACGCCGGCGTCAAGTTCAACGGCTAACATACCGCAGTTGAACATATTTTGCCTAAAAATACGGGCGAAGCTCGCTGCAATGACAATATTGATGCCGTTCATTTCAAGCGCCCACGGAGCGTGTTCGCGCGAACTGCCGCATCCAAAATTGGCGCGGGTAAGAATAACGTTTTTCCCCGCGACATCTTTTACGCTGTTGAAGCCCGCAAGCAGTAAATCTTCAAGCAAATAGGGACGAAGAGCGTCTTTTGTATTTTCAGTCAGGTATTTTGCCGGAATTATTTCATCGGTATTTATATCGCTTCTGTCCAAAAACAACACAGCGCCGCCAAATATTTTCATTAAAGTTCTCCTTTAAGAGCTGCGTTTGCCGCTGAAACCGGACTCATAAGGTGAATCATGCCGCCTTTTCCCATACGTCCGGCAAAATTACGGTTTGTTGTTGAGGCGCAGACCTCGCCTGCGGCCAGTACGCCGTTTGACATTCCAAGACACGCGCCGCAGGTAGGATTGGTAACGCAGAAGCCCGCATCCGCAAAAGCCTCAATAAGCCCTTCTTTTAACGCGGCGCGATAGACATCCGGCGTTGCAGGGGCGACTATACCGCGCACAGACGGCGCGATCTTTTTTCCGCGAATGACGGCAGCCGCCGCGCGAAGGTCTTCTATCCGGCCATTGGTACATGAACCGATGTACACCTGATCTATCTTTGTACCTGAAAGCTCACGAACAGGCTTTACTTCATCCGGCTTATAGCCCACCGTAGCAAGCGGCTCTAGTACCGAACAGTTAATCTCTATTGTTTTAGCGTAAACAGCGCCGGCATCGCTGCGCCATTTTTGCCAGCCGGCAAGCGCGGCGGCTTTATCGGCGTATAGGTTATCGCCGTCCGGCCCGGTAAACGGCCATAAATAGTCCAGCGTTACGCTGTCCGGCTGGCAGATACCCGATGTCGCGCCCGCTTCCACAGCCATATTGCAGAGGGTGAGCCGTCCTTCCATACTCATGCTTTGAACCGCGTCTCCGTGAAACTCGATTACCGCGTCCGTTGCGCCGGAAACGCCGAGCTTTGCAATGACGGCAAGGATAACATCTTTCGGAAATACGCCGGACTGGAGTTCTCCGGTAAGATTCACCCTGATACTCTCTGGTTTCTTGAACGCGCAAACACCCTTGAGGATACCGACTTCAAGATCTGTTGTTCCCACGCCGGCGGCAAATGCGCCGAATGCGCCGTGCGTACAGGTGTGGCTGTCTCCCATGATGATGACCGAGCCCGGCCTGACGAAGCCTTTTTCAGGAAACAGCGCGTGGCACACGCCATTGCGTCCAATGTCAAAGAAATCGTTTATCTTGTGGCGGCGCGCCCAGTCACGCAGTATTTTACCCTGTTCGGCGGTTTTGCTGTCTTTTGCGGGCGTTACATGGTCGATTACCGCCTTAATTTTAGACGGATCGAACACCTTATCAAGACCGCGCGCCGCAAGATCATTGAGAGCGATTGGCGTTGTTATCTCATGGCAGAAAACCGCGTCCAGCCGGAGAACGAAGGTATCTTCATCGGGTTTATCAACAAGATGGGTTTCAAAAATCTTTTCAACAAGGGTCTGTGCCATGAAGCTATCTTAATAGAAGGAATTGACAGGTGTCAAGAGACGGGCGGCTCCGCTTAACGCCGCACAACCGCCGTCTTTTTTTAACCTTAGTGAGCCGCCCGGAGATCGAATCCAGGACCCACGCCTTAAAAGGGCGTTGCTCTACCGACTGAGCTAGCGGCCCGAAACACTTGGCGTTTAGAATATCGTTTCTTCAAAAAAATGTCAACCATGCTGTGCGCCGGCAGGCCAAAACCGTGCGTACTCACTCTTGACAGATTTCCGCCGTCTTGCGCTATACTACCTCCATGCGTAACGTCAGCGCGCATTGCGCCCAAGAGCCAAGAGCCAAGAGCCAAGAGCCAAGAGCCAAGAGCCAAGAGCCAAGAGCCAAGAGCCAAGAGCCAAGAGCCAAGAGCCAA
>JAITHJ010000023.1 GCA_031280035.1 Spirochaetaceae bacterium
TGGAAGCCGTGATGCGCAATGACGCCCTTGAATATGTGCCGGAACACCTTAAAACCGAAGCCGTCTGCATCGAAGCGGTATCCCATTTTTACAGCAACTACGATTTACGCAAGATACCCAAAAAACTGTTGTCGCAGGAGGAATTTTTTCTCAAAGCAGTACAAAAATACGGCTGCTTCTTAAAGCTCGTGCCGGAAAAGTACCGCAGCAAGGCCCTGCTCGCCGCGGCCCTCAAACAGGACGGCGCCGCCCTGAAATACGTCGAGCCTTCCAGCATGAGCGCCGAAGACTACCGCGAACTGTGCGCCATCGCGTTTTACCGGTGAGTCTTAACATGGAATTAACACCAGAGGTAAAAATGGACGAACAACTAACCGTTTGGGCATTTCGCATAACGTTCCGGTTGTATGCGACGTTTTTTTGCGCCCGATGAGGGAAATGCGTAGCATTTCCAGGGCGCAAAAAAATGTGCCGGAGGTTTTGCGTGGAAATGAGCGTAGCGAATGACCTAGCAAAACCGTAGGCCAAGCCGCCGTAGGCGGCGCAGCGCATACAATCCTGTTATATGCCGTGCGCTCTTTTTTTATATTTTCCAATATACATTTTCAATTCCATAATTTTCTTTATCACCTATATTAATTAACAAATTATTTATATTAAATATGTCATGCACATTTGATTCCAACCCAAGCGTACCGCAAAATCCGTTTAATTTTTCCATCATTTTGTTTAATAATTTATTTGATTTGTTTCTATATTTTTTTCGTTCAGCCATTTCATCAGAAAAATAGATTTCTGTATGTAACAATTTATTATCAATTATCTCGAAAAATAAATACCCCTGCCTTTTAAATCCAATATTCACATATATTTTTATATGAATTGATTCTATATTTCTATTACACAATGATTCAATTTCTTTCTCAATAAAACTATCTTCTGCAATTATTTCAATCTCATCAAAATCGCTTTTCAATAATTTCACAATACTATTTATAAATTTATTTTTATTCATTGTTTTTTCATCTTCTGAAATTTTTGGACATTCAAATTTTCCATCAATCCACTGATGATGCCATTCTTTCGGTATTCTTATGTATGATAAAATACTTAATTCCAGTAAAGGCACATAAAAACACCAGGAATCTTCAACTGTTTCCAATTTATTTTCATTCATAATTATTAATTCTATATTATTTTCAAAAAAAGTCAAGAGCGCATGGCATATAACGAAGTGTTACTGGATTTAGGCAGGGCCAGCGCACTATGTATGCTAACTCTTTATGCTGTAAAGAATTACGATTTCAGCCCCGAAAAAGGAGTGTAAGCTAATTCCTTATCCCATAAGGAAATACGTTTTTATATGGGCTGGCCCTGGAGGAGCAACCCCTTGACAGTTTCCAAATCCCGTTTTATGATATACCAAGCTATAGGAGGCTGCGATGACAACCGAACTTTTTAAGAGAATCAAGGAAAAACATGGTAAATACGCCAGTTGGGCTGTTTGGGCAGATGCAGGCAGCACACCAAAATCAAATGTTGACGATTTGTCCATATTTGACATAGAAAAAAATCCTCAAATACTTGAGAAACTTAACCAAAATATCATTTTAGTTGGTTTAAACTGTGCGGATAGCCCTTTGGGGAAAGAAGCTTTTTCAAATTTCCATCCTAAAAGCTCAACGGCAAATGATTTTAAGATCAGGTATGCCTTTAAAGGGACAGAATATTGGGGAGCTTATATGACAGATATTATTAAAGGTTGTCATATAACAGAGCAAGAAAAACTTGAAAAATACTTAAAAGAACATCCAGAAGTTGTAACCAAGAATATTGAAATTTTCAAGCAAGAATTGCTTGATATTGAAAGCAAAGAGCCGTTGTTAATAGCATTTGGAGGTGATGTGTATGACCTATTAAAAAATCATGGTTTTGTAAATGCATATAAAATAACACATTACAGCTATCACTATGAGGGGATGAGTGATAAGGATGCCTATAGAATGAAAGTATTAGAACAATTAAGGGATGTCCCGAAAAAACCATGAACAGCCAAAACGCCGAAACCGGCCTTTTTGATATCTATTGCCCCGATTGCGAAATGGTAACGCAAAAAGCGTCCTTCGCCCTGCTGCGGCAGGCAGGCGAAGTGCGGGTAAACTGCCCCGCCTGCGGCGGCTACAGCCTCGTTAAATGGAACGGCGCAGCCGCAGAAATTGATTTTGTTACCGGCAGAAGATAAATGTATATGATCTGTGAGATTGAAAATAAAAACAGCGAAGACGATACTGTCAACAAATCTGAACTATACACCTTCGCCTGGGCTTGCGGCCTTGATTGGGACAAACCCGAAACCCTGCCTCCCCGTGAACAGCTTACCGAAGACATACTTCACGCCGCCCTGCATAACTGCCCGGAGGACATCGCAAAAATACCCCGCGATTTGTTGACTCCTGCCTTCTGCACCACAGCAGTATATCAAGATTCCCGCACACTTAAGGATATGCCGGAGGAATGTAAAACCTACGACGTATACCTTACCGCGGTTGAAAGCGACGGAAACCTGCTTGAACAAGTACCGGAGGAACACAAAACCCGCGAACTGTGCCGCGCCGCGCTGGTATCAGTGGAACATAATATAAGACTTCTTGATTTCTTCCCGCAAACCATGAGCCGGCAAGACAGGGAACTGTTGTATTGGGATGTAACCCGCGAGCGCATTGAAAAGCTGGAATACAAAGCCGCCCGCTCTCTGGCGATAAATCAGTTGCATAAGGAAACGTCAAAGTATAACAGCGGCATAACCGAAGAAGCAATTGAAGCAAGAATCACCGAGGTCAAGGCCGCGCTCTCAAAGCATTACCGGGAACATAAAACCGAAGCGGATGCAGATGCCCAAAAATTTTGGGACGCTGTTAAGCGTGGTGAGACTGAATTGTTCACCACCGGGGATAACAACTAAACTACAGAAAGGAAGCGCCAATGGCAAAGATACGAATCAACAAGGAAATGAACAGCGAGGGCAGGGCAATAGGCCACCATTTTTTGGCGGTGCCCGAAGAATGGCGAACGCCGAAGGTAAGTTTTGCCGCGGTTTCAATTATGGCCCCGCTGCGCCGTTTTCGGCAGTTTTCGATGCATACAAAACTCCGGAATTCTGCCTTGCGGTGGTCCCTCGCATAATCCGGGAGACAGTACAAAAAACGTGTTTAGCGAAGTAACAGCGCCCACCTACCAGACTAAAAAGTATCAGTCGTAGTATCAGTCGAGGCATTTGTGTGATATGCCGCCCGTCTTTCGGGTAGGCTAAATCGTTATATAATCGAGACTTACGTCTTTGGGCGCGCAGGGATTCGGACCCGGACATCCACGGCGTAAAGCTCCGCGCCGGCCTGAATTATCCGCGCTTTGGACTGCGTTCAGCCGCTCGCCCCGCTCCTGCGTTTGTTTGAGGCGAAACGAACCTTCAAGTCGTCCAAAATCGCCTTCGCTCCGGGCGAATCTTCCTTTACGGCGGCTTGCACATTGTGGTAAAAGGCCAGCGCGGCGTGGTACGCATCGCTTCCGGCGCTCGTAACGGTGTCTTCAAGGATTTCTTCTATCTGCCGTACCAGCGCCAGCAGGTTCAAAAGCCCGCGGGCATCGGCAAAGTCCACGTCAAAGGCATCAATATCCAGATAATTGGGAACTAAACCGGGATTGTCATGGGCGTAACTGTGGGCCTTCTCTACAAATGCAAGGCTCTTGTCTCCCATTTTGAGCATCATCTGCCGCTCATGCGCCGTCAGCGTAACGGTATGATTCGACAGCTTCTGGAGAACAGCGGAAAGCTGGCTGTGCGCCTCGGTTATTACCGCTTCCGGTATAACAGCCGTGTGTTTATCGTTCTTCATAATCTCCTCCTTGAGTGAACGTATTGTTAGGACGAGGCATTAAACCCCTCCGCACGAATAAAACACTGTTTCATTACATTGTTTCAATATAAGCGGACGGCGGCTGTCTGTCAAGACGGACGGACTCGGCGGACAGGGGTTGACGCCGGTTTTAACTGCCGTTATAATCATACGAACACGGGGGTGTAGCTCAGTTGGCTAGAGCGTTTGAATGGCATTCAAAAGGCCAGCGGTTCAATTCCGCTCACCTCCACGTTTCACCGCTGTCAGCGGACAGTGGTTTAGCCGGTATATCGGAGTAAAACAGCGCGTCCGTCTTGCTCCGATTTATCGGCGGAAAGACTGACAACTGAAAGTTATACCGGAGTGTCGCGGCCGCTGCGTTCGCGACAGATGGCTTTTATTTCGGCGACATCCACTTCCAGCCGGTTAAGACGATTTTCCATTTCACAAAACTTTCCGTCTACTACGGCGAAGCGGGTTTCTACCAGATTCTTGAAGTCTTTGAAGTCGGCGCGGGTTACGTTTACCAGCACGGAGGTAGTTACAATAAACGCCGTTACGGTAACGAGCATTGTTCCCAGCGTAAAAAGCAAATTGATGTCCATAGGAATTATAGTAAGAGACTGACGCTTGTTTGTCAATGGTTAGCTGCCGGTAATCAGTGGGCAGTGAACAGTGGGTAGTTATTTAGCCGGTATATCGGAGTAAAACAGCGCGTCCGTCCTGCTCCGAAAGACCGGCAACCAGCTGCTGATTACTGACAACTGAAAGTTATACCGGAGTGTCGCGCCCGCTGCGTTCGCGGCAGATGGCTTTTATTTCGGCGACATCCACTTCCAGCCGGTTAAGACGGTTTTCCATTTCACAAAACTTTCCGTTCACTGCGGCGAAGCGGACATCAAAACGGTTTTCCATCTCAACAAAGCGGCTGTCAAAACGATTTTCCATCTCAATGAAGCGGGTTTCTACCAGATTCTTGAAGTCTTTGAAGTCGGCGCGGGTTACGTTTACCAGCACGGAGGTAGTTACAATAAACGCCGTTACGGTAACAAGCATTGTCCCCAGCGTAAAAAGCAAATTGATGTCCATGAAATTATAGTAAGAGACTGACGCTTGTTTGTCAATGGTTAGCTGCCGGTAATCAGTGAGTAGTGAACAGCGGGTAGTTGTTTAGCCGGTATA
>JAITHJ010000001.1 GCA_031280035.1 Spirochaetaceae bacterium
AATCCACGCGAATATCGCGGACAGAACCGGCAAGCACGGCAGGCAGTTTCGGCTTGTATTCATAACGCGCCTTCTGTAACTGAGAAATTTCCATAACAGTACCTCTCTTTAATTCCTTCTGGCCACTCTATCACATATCCGCATATCACGCCACCGGGGGGAGGGGGGAAGTCTCCCCCACGCTCCCTCCCCGCGCCCCGGGCTGCCGCTTACCCCACAGCGGGGGCCAGCCCCCGCAACGCCCCCGCCGGCCACCCGGCCGGTTTTCATACTTGCGCGTGTGTTCGAGATTGCGCCTTTGCCGCTCTCCGGCGGCCAGGAAAGCCGGTTTTGAGGCTGTTTACCGGCCCCCCGCCGCTGGTGGAGTGGACAGTGAACAGCCGGTTTTCGGGCTGTTTCCTGACAACCGGCAACCGGTAACTGACAACTGGAATCCGAAATCTGACATCCGAAATCCGCCCCGCGGCGTTTATTTACCGGAGTATGACATCAGCTAAAGAGGGCGGCGCGCGCGGAAAAACCGCAAGACCATTCATAATACAGCAGCGTAGATGCATATGGAGATACACTAGTTCTGGAGCATAGCCGCCAGGCATAGGCGGCGGATTTGCGCCGCCCTCTTTAGCGGATGCCGTATCCGGTAACCCGCACACGGCATTCGGTCTTAACTTTCAGGGAATGATGGCAAACTCCATCGGGCCCCACGGCCCTTTCTTCCCGTCATTCTCTATCTGGACAGCGAAATATGCTGATTTTCCGCTGTCGTCAAAGTCGAATACAATCATATCTTTTTTGCGCCGCGTAAACACAGATTTATGCAGCGCATCGGGGGTAGCCGGCGGCGGCTCGCCATGTTCAAACGCGCCGTACCAAATCCGGTATCCCTTATTTGCAGGGTCATGCTCATCGCCGTTGACGTACACAATCTTGATGCCAAGTTCATGCCGTCCGGCCAGATACGTTTCCACCCTGACCTGAGCTGACGGCGCGCCGCTCGGCGTATGCGTCGAGTCATGCGGCTTCAACCCCAGACTAATAATATCGGCGTCTGTCAGCGGCGGCTCAAGGAAATATCTGCGTTTAATGTCCCGCATCTTATCGATGAGCGCATCGAAGGCGTCTTTGCAGCGCGCCGTCGTAACCGGCGTGCGCGTTGATTCGGTCTGAGCCGTCTCCAACGCGCTTTGCGCCGCCTGCGTCAGCACGTTAATATCGGTTATCACATCAGGAGGAATCTCCCACGTGGAAAACTTCCCGCCCAAAACCGCCGTCCATTCTTTCGCCATGCTTAATTGTCCCGCCCGCGTGCCGGGAACCCAGTCTGTTCTGCCTGACATACTTCTTGTCTCCTTTATGCCCCGTAACGAGGCGTTTGTATTCTACACCATACCGTTGTCTTTAGACAATACCTTGTTGTCTGGAGACAGTTGTCAGTTATCGGTTGCCGGTTGTCAGCAGGAAACAAGCGGCGTTCAAGAACGTATGCGTTTTATTCCGTCCACTCAAGACAGTTCGCTGTCCACTGTCCACTGTTCACTGTCCACTCCCGACAATGACTTG
This sequence comes from Spirochaetaceae bacterium, assembly GCA_031280035.1. Lineage (GTDB taxonomy): Bacteria > Spirochaetota > Spirochaetia > Treponematales > Breznakiellaceae > JAIRPU01. Next base: position 1,561 of record JAITHJ010000001.1, read on the forward strand.
TTGTCTTAAGACAATGACTTGTTGTCTTTAGACAATGGGGTTCGGGGGTCAGGTTTCGGGGTTCGGGGGGATAGTTGCCGGTTGTCCGTTGTCAGTTATCAGTTGTCATGAGTCCGAAATCTGACAACCGGAATCCCGAACGCCCTGTTGTCTCAAGACAATGGGGTTCGGGGGTCAGGTTTCGGGGTTCGGGGAGTTCAGTCCGAACTATGCTGTCTAAAGGAGAAGGCATCTCTCAGTCCGAACTCCCCGGCCCCTGACCCCCGGCACCCGAACCCTGTCCCCCGAAATCTGTTCGCTTGAAACCTTTTATAAACCTGACTATTTTATCGATAATAAAGGAGAGACGCCGCGCGCGTTTGAATTTTGAATGGAGAGGAGCGCCCCCAGTGAGATCTATAATCTTAGACCTGAAGAAGGCAGGTAAAAACGCGCACACTGCCGCCTCCTCCGGCGGCGGCGGCGCGGCTCAATTTTCGTGTGTGCTGTTCAACGAAGACGGCGGGACGCTTCAAAATCCCGCCGCCTTTGACGACGTATGCCGCGCGCATACGTCAGATTCAATCCGCTGGATAAACGTCAACGGCCTTCAGGACGCCCAAGCCGTCAAACGTATCGCGGAACGCTACGAACTGCACCCGCTGACCGTTGAAGACATCCTCGATCCCGATCAACAGCCCAAAATCGAGACCTTTGAAACCTACCGCTACATCTCGATTAAGGCGATTTTGCAGAAAACGTTCTGCGAACCGGCGCGCAAAAGGACATTCCCGTTCATTCGCACCCAGCCGAAGCGTGAAACGCAGGACGAAGACGGTCTGCTTATCAGTCAAATCAGCATTATTGTCATGGAAAGCACGCTGATTACGTTCATTCAGACGCCGGAGGAGTTCTTTGAAGGCGTCCGTAAGAAAATCCTCGATAACGCGGCCCTCGTACGAAAGATGGGGACAAACTCTATCGTCTATTTGTTGATAAACGCCGTTGTTGATGAGTACTATATCACGCTTGATAGCCTCGAAAAGGACATCGAGGACTTTGAAGACCGCGCCGGTAAGACCAATGACGATACGTTCATCACGGAAATCCTCGATACGAAGAAATATCTGCTCCAAGTGAAGCGAATCGCGCTGCCTCTGCGCTCAAATCTGTTCGTTATTTCGCAGCAGGAAACCCCGTTTATCAGCGACGACCTCAAACCGTTCCTCCAAGACGTCCGCGAGAACCTCAATAACGTCATTGAAACAATCGAAAACTACCGTGAGTGGCTTTCCAACATCATGGATGTCAACTTATCCGTTCTTTCGCACCAAATGAACAAGGTGATGAAGACCCTCGCCATCATTTCTACCATATTCATCCCCCTGACGTTTATCGTAGGCGTCTACGGTATGAACTTTATCAATATGCCGGAGATCAAAGAACCGCTCGGCTACCCCGTCGTCCTCGCCGGTATGGCCGCCATCGCCGCCGTTATGCTCGCCGCCTTCAAATATAAACGCTGGTTCTGAACGAGGGACTGGGAATGGGGTTCGGGGGTCAGGTTTCGGGGGCCGGGGAGGAGTTTTCAGTTGCCGGTTGTCAGTTGTCAGGGGTCTCGGACTGAAATCCAGTATCGAAGGAGGAACGCGCGGTTCGTTCTGATATACCGGAGGAACGTCCGCAATCCGAAATCTGACAACCGGCAACCGGTAACTGACAACCGAAATCCCCAACGCCCTGTTCACTGCCATTGACACTGAGCGGCGTCTGTGTTATTTTGTCGGCGGATGTCAGCCGGAGAAGGGTGGTAGTGTGATTAAGAGAGATTTTAGAAGTACAACCGTGATTGCGGTACGTAAGGACGGCCATGTGGCTATGGCTGGGGACGGGCAGGTTTCGTTTGGCGAAACCATCATGAAAAATAACGCGCGCAAGGTGCGGACGCTGCGAGACGGGACTGTGCTGTGCGGGTTTGCAGGCGCGACCGCCGATGCGTTTACCCTGTTTGACCGGTTTGAAACAAAACTCAAGGAGTATTCTTCAGACCTCGCCCGCGCCGCTGTCGAGCTTGCCAAAGAATGGCGTACCGACCGCTCGCTCCGTAGACTTGAGGCGATGCTGCTTACGGCGGATAAGCACAAAATACTCCTTATCTCCGGCACCGGTGATGTAATCGAGCCGGCGGGCGATGCGCTCGCCATCGGTTCAGGCGGAAATTATGCGTATGCCGCTGCGCTCGCCTATCTGGAAAGCAGTCCGCTCTCCGCCGCTGAAATCGCCGAGAAAAGTTTGAAAATCGCCGGCGCTATTTGTATCTACACCAATCAGAATATTACCCTGTTTGAAATCTGATTGCGCCGGACTGCGGCGCGGAGGATGCCGGATGCCGGATTTCTGATTACGGGAAGCGGCGGACGGCTGCCGGACGTCAGATTTCGGAGTCCCGATAACTGATAACTGGCCCCGAACCGCCTGCCCGCTGTCCCGAACGCCGCGCGCGGGCTGTTTTCTTAGCCGCGCGTACTCCAATAACGAAAGAAGATTCGTACAACCGCCGGCGCCGCTTTCACCCGCGATAAAAAACTTCGCCCTCCGAGCAGTTCCGCTATCGCCCTCAGCCCGAAGTAAACCCGCTCCGAATAGGGCTGCCACCAGATTGCCCGTTTGGCTGCAGGCAGCGCGTCATCGATAACCACCTGCGTCTTGAGCATCTCCCGAAATCCCGCTTCGCCATGCGTCCGCCCCAAGCCCGAATCCCCAAATCCGCCCCACGGGGTCTCCGCGAGCCCGTGCGACATCAAATGATCGTTTATCATCACAGAACCGGCGTTAAGCCGAACCGCCAGCGCCCTCGCCTGTCTCCGGTTTCCCGACCAGATAGACGCCGTAAGCGAATACGAAGACGCATTCGCAACGGCAATCGCTTCCGCGTCATCCGCGACAGGCCGGAGCGCGATTACCGGACCAAAAATCTCCCCCGCCATTACCGGCGAGCTGTCGGGCGCATTCACCAGCACTACGACCGGCATAAACGGACTCTCATCGTCAAACGAACCGGCGCTCTGCGCGGCTATCTTTGCTCCGCCGGCAAGACAAACGTCAAGCTGCGCTTTTACCGCCGCCTTCTGCCGCATGCTTATCACCGGCCCGATATCACAATCACGGCCGCTGCCGGTACGCAGCGCCCTCACCAGAGCAATAAGCTTCTCCATAAACGGCGCATAAACCGCGTGGTGAACAAGTATTCGCTGTGCACCGCCGCAGGATTGTCCGGCGTTTGAAAAGCCCGCCCAGATGATGCCCGCCGCCGCACGGTCAAGATCTGCATCGGCGCGGATTATAGCTGCGTCCGCGCCGCCAAGCTCAAGAACAAGCGGCAAAAGCCGCCCGGCCGCCAAAGACATAAGCTCCTTGCCCGTTCCCGTTGACCCCGTAAAGAAAAGCTTGTCAACACCACCCTTGATAAAGGCTGGTCCCGCCTCCGCGCCGGCCATCTCGACATACGAAAAAAGCCCGTCCGGCATATCCGCCGCATTGAATAACGCCTCCAAAGCCCGTCCCGTTTCCGGCGTGGATGACGCGGTTTTGAGGATAACCGCGTTTCCCGCAAGAAGCGCCGTCAACGCTTCGGAAAAAGGTATGGCGAACGGGTAGTTCCATGGCGATATAATGCCGATTACACCGTAAGGCTTGGAGATAATGCTGCTGCGCTTGTTAAACATCAAAAGAGTACCGCCAGATATACGACGGGTGGAAGTTATCTTCTTCCCAATCTTCATGTAATATTTTAACGCTATCAGCGCAGGAATGACCTCCGCAGCCAGCGCATCAATCTCTAATTTGCCATTATCGCGGTGTATGATGCCAGTGATTTCGTCCACGTGAGTTCTGAAATAACAGGCCGCTTTCTTGAGCCGCCTCACCCGTTCCGCGTATGATAACGCCGACCACTGCCCCTGTGCTCTGCGAGCCACTTGAATTATCTCTATTATTTTTTCAGTTGAAGATGTCATGAATCAAGAATGCTCTTTTTTTGTAAAAAAATGAACTACCCCGCCGCAGATAACAAACCGCTCGCGCCGGACAACAGGCCGCTTGAACCAGACATCCGCCGGTGTTATAACAAAAACGGCCCGTCTTTTGCAGCAGAACGCACAAGGCCAAGATGTTGATACGCCAGCGATGTCGCCATTCTTCCACGGCTGGTTCGTTCAAGCAATCCCGCTTGAATCAGGAACGGTTCGTAAAAGTCTTCCAGCGTATCGACAGCCTCTCCAACCGAAATGGCAAGCGTTTCCGCGCCAACCGGCCCGCCGCCGTAACGCTCGATAATCATGCGCAGTATGTCGCGGTCAAGCCGCTCAAGACCAAGTTGATCGATTTCAAGCCGCCGTAACCCGTCTTCCACAACGTTTAGCGTAACAATACCGTCAGAGCCGGAAACCTGCGCGAAATCCCTCATGCGCCGTAACAGGCGGTTTGTAACACGCGGTGTAAACCGCGAAGAACGGGCAAGCGGCGTCATTGCGTCGTCGTTTATTCTAATGTTCATTATGCGGGCGGAACGGCGAATGATCGCTTGAATATCCGCGCTTTCATACAAAGAAAAACGACAGGTTATTCCAAAACGGCTTATCAACGGACTTGATACCATACCGGCTTTTGTCGTTGCGCCAATCAAGGTGAATGACCGGATTGGAAGACGCATCGTGCGCGCGGACGGCCCTTGCCCAATAATCCAGTCAAGCTCGTAATCTTCCATCGCTATATACAACATTTCCTCGATTGTTGGCTTTAACCGGTGAATTTCATCAATAAAAAATACGGCTTTGGGCTTTAAGTTTGTCAGTATGCCCACAAGATCTTTTGGTTTATCCAGCGCAGGCGCCGAGGTTTCAATAAAATCTACGCCCATTTCATTGGCCACAATATGTGCAAGCGTTGTTTTTCCAAGTCCCGGAGGGCCTGTCAGAAAAATATGATCAAGACTCTCACTGCGTTCCCGCGCCGCTTTGATAAATACGGCAAGATTTTCCTTCATAACCGTTTGTCCAAGAAATTCATTGAGGGTTAAAGGCCGCAGCGCTCTGTCCCGATCGTCATCTGCCGGCAGCGAAACTTCACTGTGCACTACGCTCTCAGGCGAAGGAGAATTTTTCTTTGCCACTATTTTCCCGTCTCTATTTTTAAATGAAGCTCGGCAAGTTGAGCGGCGTCAACTTCGCCGGGACATTCATCCATGAGACTTTGGGCAAACGAATTCTTGGGGAACGCAATAACTTCTTTTATTGAAGTTTTATGTGCCATCAGCATTATAAGACGGTCAAGACCCGGAGCGATTCCACCATGCGGCGGCGCTCCGTACTTAAAAGCTGTTGTTAAAAAGCCGAATTTTTTTTCACTTTCTTCATCACTAAGGCCGGTAATTTTGAAAACCCGCTTTTGTAATTCAGGATCATGAATACGGATAGAGCCTGAAGCAAGTTCGTAGCCGTTTAATACAAGATCGTAGAGATCTCCCTTTACAGCGCCGGGATCATGTTCAAGAGTTTTGTGATATTTTTCCTGCGGATAAGAAAATAAATGATGTGCAGCCTCCCAGCGGCCTTCATCTTCGTTAAATTCAAAAAGAGGAAAATCGACAATCCAAACGAATTCAAATTGTTCTCCGCTGCAAAGGCCATTATCCCGCCCTAGTTTTGAACGAACGGCGCCAAGTGCTGTGTTTGCAATTTTTTCATTGCTGTCCGCGGCGATAAGAATAAGATCTCCGCATTTTGCGCCAAGCGCAGCAAGTATTTTTTCAGTCTGGTCCGTAAAAAATTTTGATACGCCGCCTTCCAGTACCGGCGCGGCGTCTGTGCCTGAAACCTTCATCCATGCAAGGCCTTTGGCCTTATAGATTTTACAATGCGCTTCAAGTTCTTCAATTTGTTTGCGTGAATAATCCGCCTTGCCAGATACAACAATGGCCTTCACCGCGCCGCCGGAAACGGTTATGCCTTTTTCAAGCGCAATGGCGCGGCGCTCTTCGCCGTCATTAAGCGCGTTCTTGAATGCAGCAAACTCTGACGCGGCGGCGAACGGCGCAAAATTCTGAAGTTCAATGCCAAAACGCAGATCAGGCTTATCTGTTCCAAAACGGTTCATCGCCTCATCATAGGAAAGCCGCGTAAAATGGGCGGGCAGTTTTATGCCAAGCGTTTTTTCAAATATATGGCCCATCATCGCTTCGGTAAGAGAAAGCACATCGTCGCGTCCAACGAACGACATTTCAATATCAATTTGAGAAAATTCAGGCTGACGATCGCCGCGCGCATCTTCATCACGGTAACAGCGGGCTATTTGAAAATATTTATCAAACCCTGAAACCATAAGAAGCTGCTTGTAAATTTGAGGCGACTGCGGCAGCGCGTAAAATTTTCCCGCATAAAGACGGCTTGGTACAAGATAATCGCGCGCTCCTTCCGGCGTAGATTTAATAAATGTCGGCGTTTCAATTTCAAGAAATCCCTGCTCTGTAAGAAATTCTCTGACCGCAAAAGTAACCGCGCTGCGCAGCGCAATCCGCGCCTGCATGCCCCGCGACCGCAGATCAAGATACCGGTATGTCAACCGCAGTTCTTCCTTTGCGCTGGTTTCGTCTTCAATTTGGAAGGGCGGCGTTTCGCAGGCATTAAGTATGACAATTTCGTTTGCCGCTACTTCAATTTCACCTGTAGTAATATCATTGTTTATCATGGACTCTGGCCGCCGGCGGACAACACCGCGTATCGCAACGCAGTACTCATTGTGCAAATTCGCGGCAGCCGCGCTCAATTCGGCGGATTGCGCATCAACAACTATCTGCGTAATGCCGTATCTATCACGCAAATTGATAAACGATACTCCTCCGTGATTACGTTTGGCATCTACCCAGCCGTTAAGCAGCGCAGTTTTACCTTCGTCTTTGACGCTCAAGTCTCCACAAGTAACTGTTCGTTTCATGTATTCCATGATAACATTATAACGACGGATCAAGCGTAGTGATAGTAGCCTGAAGCCAAAGCAAGTTATCAAAGAAAGCGCACCGCCTTGTGGACGATGGTTTTATAGGACAGTTTGTAGTATGCCGCGCTGTTATCTTGAATACGCATAAAAAAACGGTCATTATGTGTGTATGTTTCAGTATATACCATGCGTTGCAGGCTGCGGGAATACGGCTGTAACCGGCTCAAATCTTTGCGGAATCCACTGTATAAATAGCAGCGCCGAATCAGAACGGATTACCGTACTTATTAAAACACCGCCTTCAGCTTTGGATATTGACGCTTCTAATTTGAAATTTGAAAATACTGATTTTTCAAATATTTTTTTTTCAGGATGTAATTTTTCAAAAGCAATTTTTATTTCGTGCAATTTCAGCGACTGTAAAATAAATATGTGTTTTTTTGATTTTGTAGTCTTTAGCGGCTGTGAATTTTCCAAAAATGATATTCAGTTTTCGTCATTTGGCGGCGGCGTGCTGAATAATTGTGAGTTTAAAGATTCGGAACTTACAAATTTAAATTTCTGCGGAGCGCGGATAATAAATACGGTTTTCAAAAATTCAAATCTTTATAACAGCAGATTTAACGCCGCCGAGATTTCTGACGTACAAATTGATGATTGTAATATAAAAAAAGTTTTTTTTATTGATTCAAAACAAAAAAACATTATATTTAAATCTTCAAACACGAATGAAGCGATTTTTAATATGGAAAGTTAGGTTATAATAAGGTTGTTTTATGAACGTATTTTTTTATTATTGTCCGCAGGGATTTGGCAATTGTTATATACTCAGCAGAAAGAATGCGGCGGATTGTCAGGGATCAGATCGTGAGGCGATAATAGTTGATCCAGGAATGATGGACAGGTATGTGCTGCAATATCTTGAGAGTAAGAAGCTTTATCCAAAAGCGATACTTGTTACTCATAATCATGAAAACCACATGCGCGGAATTAGTTCGTTAATGAGAATTTATGATACAAAGATATATGCAGTACAGTCTGTGATATGCGGCTACAGAACAAATATTATAAATGACAGAGACATATTTGAGATAGGTAGTTTTAACATAGAAGCGTTTTCAATACCATATCATTCGACAGACTCGGTAATTTATAAAATTGAACATTCTCTTTTTACGGGAGATGTAATGTCGGCAGGTATGTTGGGTTCAACGCCAAGTCCGTATGGAATAATGCTTCAGATATCAAGAATTCAAAACAGTATATTTTCTATGGAAGGAAATTTCACGGTGTTTCCGGGACACGGACCACCGACATCGCTAAATATAGAGCGAAAATACAATATAAGCATTGCTAATCTTCAAAAAAGGAAAGACAAAACACGGTATGCGTCTTACAATCTTGATTTGCTTGGCATCTGACCTTTTAAGCCGGCAAGATAAGCGGCTTTATCCGTAGATTTCATCATTGCTTCGCCAATAAGTACTGCATCAACATCAGCCTGTTGAAGCATTTTTATGTGCGCCGCCGTGTTAATTCCGCTTTCCGCAACAAAAATTATTTCTTTTGGGACAAATTTTCTAAGGCGTATACTGTTATTTATATCTACTGCAAACGTTTTTAAGTTGCGGTTATTCACACCTATTATTTTTGCTCCGGCTGCAAGCGCCATTTGTATTTCATCTGCGTCATGCGCTTCTACCAAAGCGTCGATAGTGAGAGAGTATGCAAGCTTGATAAATCTGGCGAGAGTTTTTTCATCAAGCAGCGCTGTTATCAGCAGCGCCGCGCGTGCGCCCATCATTCTTGCCTCGTATAGTTGGTATTCATCCAGAATAAAGTCCTTGCGAAGTACAGGGATATGAACTTTTTCCGCTGTTTCACGCAAGTATATATCGCTTCCCATGAAAAAATCGGGTTCGGTAAGTACAGAAACAGCGTTTGCGCCCGCCGATTCATATTCACAGGCTATTTGTAAATAAGGGAAATTTTCCGCGATAATTCCTTTTGATGGAGACGCCTTTTTTATTTCACAAATAAAAGAGATGCCGGGCATGGCAAGCGCCGCCTGAAAAGATTTTGAAATATGCGGCGGCGCACGGCCTGCCTCAATATTTTCGCGTAGTATGTTGAGGGATATTTTTTCTTTAGCCGCCGCCACGCGTTTTTTTGCAGCGGCGGCTATATCATCAAGAATCATGGCACAGCGTTAAAATCAAGCGGCGGATTTTATGTCTTTTTTGAATTATACACACTGCCGTCACGGAAATTCACGCCTGATGCAATATTTGTCATAAGAATAGGCTGATGAGTCGCGTCAAGGCAGTCCCTCCACAGACTTGATTCAGGATCAACATGACTGCGGCGTGAGACAGCCGCTCTAATCGGCAGGTGAACGAATTCGTTGTTCACAAGGCCGATAACAAGTTTTGTTTTACCTGCCATAGCCGCATGAACAGCGGCGTTGCCCAGTCTATCGCAGTAAATTGAATCAACCGGAACTGCAACTGCGGAGCGCACCTGATAACTTGGATCGATATATTTAAGCGTAATTTCCATACCGGCTTTCTTGAAATATTTTTCGATTTCACCTTTAAGGTACGGCCCAACGTCAGCCATAACGAGATTGCCGCCGGCGTCAGTCTTGTGTTCTTTTAACAGCTTATCCTGCATTGCGCCTTCGGCAACGATTATAACGGCGTGATTCCGGCGTTGAAGGCGTTTTTCGAGATGCTCAAAAAATCCATTTGGGCCTTCAAGATCGAACGGCACTTCTGGAATCAGAACAAAATTTACTTCGTGCGAGGCAAGGGCCGTATGTACGGCGATAAATCCTGATTCACGTCCCATAAGCCGCACAAGTCCAATGCCGTTCGGCTGTGATGAAGCCTCCATGTGCGCTGATGCAACCGCTTCCACGGCGCGGGCAACGGCGGTGTCAAAGCCGAAAGACTTTTGAATGAATGAAAAATCGTTGTCAACCGTTTTGGGAATGCCGATACAGGATATTTTTAAATGCCGCCGTTCAATTTCTTCGGCGATATCGAGGCTTCCGCGCTGAGTACCGTCTCCTCCTATTGTGAATAAGATATTCAAGTTAAGCTGCTCAATCGCGTCAACAATTTTTTCGACTTCTTTTCCTCCGCCGCGTGACGAACCGAGTATGGTGCCGCCGACTTTGTGTATGGAATCAACGTTATCAAGTGTAAGTTCTTGCGTTGAAAAGCTGTATTCCGGTAAAAACCCCCTGTATCCATACCTGATGCCTGTAATACGCCGTACGCGGTAATGATACCAGAGACAGCGCACGATAGAGCGTATAACATCGTTAATGCCCGGACAAAGGCCGCCGCAGGTAACAATGCCGGCGTGCACATGTTCCGGCATAAAATAGATCATTTCACGCGGACCTGCTTTTTCCAGAACGTGCCGCCGTTCCAGCGGATCTCGCTCACCGAGTTTTGCGCTTGTATCATAGAGGATAAATTCATCGTCTGTAACATAGTTGGCAATGAAATCGCCTTTCTTTTTGGACATTGTTATAGGAGAGTGAATGTTCCTGGGACCGAGTTCTTCGATAGAGAAATCGAGATTTTCTTGAGGCTTATTCGCCATAAAATACTCCTTAGCTTTTTTAATTTTTCTAATAATAGCAAAGAAATAAACTTGTTTCCAGTATTGCACTAGATAACACTGTGGTTTTGAATTGGGCGCGTTACCGGTTCGCGCGGTTTGTTAGCCGCATCCGGTTTAACGCCCGCAGCTTTTGCCGCGCCGTATGCCCGCCTTTCGGATTATTTTTCACACACAAATATCATTTCATCCCCGTCATTGATTGGTCTTTTGTCATAATATCCATATTCCTCTTTAACCTTAAAACCCAATGATGATACTATTTTTACTATTTCATCACGGTCATAATACTTGTATGTCAGTAAGTCCTCTGTGATTATCTCATCCGCGCCGTCAATTATCCGGTATTTGCTTTTATACTGGATGATTTTCTTTACCCTATCCGCATAATGATTTACCGTTGAGCGAATAAACCGTTTCCCGTTTACGGTAACATCATACGAAATATCTTCCCGGCCAAGCCATTTTTCATCGTATGTCCGTGGCTTGAAAATCTCAAATACAAAAATCCCGTTATCCGTTAAGTGATCATACACACGGGAAAGGCATTGTATGGTTTGTTCCTGTTCGGGAAGATACTGTAACGCTCTCCAGGGTATCATTATGAATTCAAACCGTTCGTTAAATTTGAAATCCGACATATCCCCAATGTGTATGTTGATATTTTTCCGTAAGTGTTTGTGGGTTGTTTGTAATTTATGGTTAAACCGTTCCACCATTTTCCCGGAAAGTTCCACGCATTCAAGTTTCCGCCCTGTTTTTTCGGCTACATACAATGAAACTCTCCCTGTGCCGCTTGCCAATTCAAGGATTGCGCCTTTGGTTTTATTGGCATATTCAACATAAAAGCCCAAATCGTCTTTTATGGGATTCCTGTTGTCAAAATCATAATAATCCGCTGTATTGGTATACAGATTACCTTCCAAATAATTTTCCATGTCATAAACCTCCAGAACATTATTTTTGCGCAATATCCTAAAAGGTTTATTTTTACAAACCAATTTGGCGGGCATTGCG
>JAITHJ010000039.1 GCA_031280035.1 Spirochaetaceae bacterium
AACGACAGCCCCTTTCTGCTATAACAGAAAATATATCAAAGCAGAAAGAGGCTGATACCGCAGGGCAAGACCAGCGGTAGTTCATTGTCTTATTTTTATGAAGACAAACCTGTAATTACTACAGTATATCTTGACACAGATCAGTTTTATATCTTATAGTTAGCGTATTGGTTAACGGTTGGTATTGTTTATTATGCAGAAGATACAAGATGATGATTTTTTGTTCAAAATGAGGCATTCCGCCCAACATGTGTTGTCTTACGCTATAGAGCTTCTCTATCCGGGTACAAAAAAAGCAATGGGACCGGCTACCGGAGACGGCTTTTATGGCGATTTTGAATTGCCCGCCGGAGTATCGATTCCGGTAACGGATCTTCCTGTTATTGAAAAAAAGATGGAAGAGATTATAAATAAAGGCAGCGCATTCATACGGCAGGACATCAGTATAAGAGAAGCGAAAGAACTCTTTAAAGATAACAAGTATAAACTTGAATGGCTCGACAGAATTGAAGAGCGCAAAGAGACTGCCAATGTTTACTGGACAGGCGAGGATTTTGTTGATTTATGCGCTGGTCCGCATGTTGATTCCGTAAAAGATATTAAGGCTTTTAAACTGCTTTCAATAGCGGGTGCGTACTGGCATGGAGACAGCAAGAATATCATGCTTACGCGAATTTATGGTACTGCATATCTATCATTAAAAGAACTAAAGGAATATTTACATTTAAGGGAAGAAGCTGAAAAGAGAGATCATCGTAAATTGGGGCCGGCGCTTAATTTAATTTATTTTGACAGCAATTCTCCGGGCGCTCCTTATTGGCTTCCAAACGGCCTTATATTATATAAAGAGCTTTATAACTACTGGAGTTATTATCACGAGGATCACGGATATATTGAATATCGCGCGCCGCTTATAAATAGAAAAGAACTTTTTGAAATCTCAGGCCATTGGGCGCATTATCATAAGAATATGTTTATAATAAATGAAGATGAACATAATACGCTTGTGGTAAAGCCTATGGGCTGTCCTAATGCGCTCGTTGTCTTTGGGCTTCAGACAAGAAGCTATCAGGATCTGCCTTTTCGGCTTTCAGATGCCGATATGCTGTATAGAAAAGAGAATACCGGTGCGTTAACGGGTCTTTTTAGAACCTATGAATTTAATCAGGATGACGCTCATATTTTTATTACTGAAAATCAGATTGAATCGGAATATAATAATATAATTAACATAGTTGAAGATTTCTATAATCTTTTCGGATTAAAATGTTCTTTTTCACTTTCGACAAGACCGGATGATTTTATGGGAGATATTGAAACATGGAATAAGGCGGAAGATATCCTTAAACAAATTCTTACAAAACGTTTTGGAAAAGATGGTTTTGAAATAAAAGAAAAGGACGGCGCGTTTTATGGTCCTAAACTTGATATTATGATGAAAGATTGTTTGAGCAGATACTGGCAGCTTGGAACAATACAGCTTGATTTTCAGCTTCCACAGAAATTTAACAGCTATTATATAGATGAAAATGGTGAAAGAAAAACGCCTATTCTATTGCACCGTGTTATATACGGCGCGCTTGGCCGCTTTATCGGCGTTCTTATAGAACATTTCAGCGGGAAATTTCCTCTATGGCTCTGTCCTGTTCATGCAGTTATTATTCCAATTTCTGAAGCGCAGCGCGAATATTCCGATAAAATTTATAAAACGCTTGTTGATGTTGAAATACGAACAGCGACACGTGGACTGAGAATAAACAGAGATTATTCACAAGAACGTTTTCAAAAACGTATACGTAACGCACAAATTCAATACATACCTTATATGATAATACTTGGAGAAAAAGAAGCGGGTGAAGGTTCTATTTCAGTACGTACACGAGACAACAAACAATTTAACAATATCTCACTTGAAAGTTTTATCGCCGGTATTTGTGAAAAAATCAAAACAAAATCTTTAGAAATTTAATGTTATTCATTCAGACGGCGGCGCGTTCAATTGCGGCTTGTAGGAAGAAGACGCAGCGGTAAACAGATTTTTAACGCCTGTAGCGTAAGACAAGGCTTGACATTTTTTGCGTACAATAATATAGTAATACAATAGTAAAAGTATGATATATTGTTTATTAGCATAAAATGCAATACTTTTAGAATTTATTTTTTATGGAGGATTTTATGAGAAGAGTTTTTTCGGGTTTGGTTGTCTTAGTTTTTTTATTATTTACCGCTTGTAAATCAAAAGAAAAATTTCAAATTGCTTACGGAGGATCAGCATGCGGGTCTCCAATTTCTATAGCGTATTTGAACGGTTATTATGCTGATGAAGGATTAGATATTGAACTGGTGAGCGGCGTTTCTTTTGAAACAATCCGTTCATATCTTGCTGCGGGGAAAATGCCGGTTATTAACGGCGATTTTCAGTTTTTTCCAGCGGTTTACAATGGAATTGACGTTAAATTGATCAGCGGCTTACATGAAGGATGCATCAAGATTCTTGTTCCTAATGACTCAGATATAAAAACTGTTGCGGATTTGCGCGGCAAAAGAATTATTGTTGATGAAATTGGCGGTACGCCGATGTCTGTAGCATCAGTGGCTGTTGGAGATGCAGGGATAGATCCGCAGAAAGAAATTACGTGGCTTCCGTTTCCGAGCGATCAGGAAATCCAAGCTTTGGAAAAAGGTGAAGGTGATGTAGTAGCTCTTTGGGATCCGTTCGCTACGGAGGCTGAACAGACGGGTAAGTACAGAACGCTTATTGACATTGCAACTGATCCGTTATTTGCGGGAAGAAACTGCTGCTTTCTATTTGCTTCTGGAAAACTTGTCAAAGAACGTCCTGACGTTGTTGCAAAAACGCTTAGAGCAATAAGCCGCGCCGTTGAATACGAAGGAAAATATCCTGATGAATCCGCAAAAAAACTTATTGAGGCTAAGAAAGTATCGACAGATAATGAAAAATTGCTTGCTACGCTGTTATCGTCTTTTCACTACGAACACCATTATACTCAGGAACATAATGCGAAGGCAAAAGATGATGCCGTTTATTTTGCCCAAAAAATCAAAGAAACCGGCTATCTGCCGCAGGATATTGATGTACAGGAATTTGTTGATAATATGTACGTTGATATTTTTGCACTGGAAGCTGAGGCAAAAAATAAAACACAATGAAAAAAAAGTGGTATGAGTATCCTAACATAGCGCTTGATACAATTTACTGGAAACCTAAATCTGAAATATGGGTTTGGGTTCCGGTATTTATTTTTGTGGTACATTTGCTTGAGAATCTTTTTATACCGGCTCGTGAGGATGTAAAAGAACATATATATCAGATTTTTCTTGTGTTATTTATTTCATGCTATATAGCGTTGTATATTTATGGGTTAATCAATTTTGAGTTTAGAAAAAAGATATACCATAAGGCGCAGTTTACATCCGTTTGCGGCCTTGTTCTGCTTGTATGGGATTTGCTTACCGCAAAAAGCGCTGTATTGCCGATTCCATATTTCCCGAGTGCCGCTGGAATTTTCTATTCAATATACGATGACAGAAACCTGCTTGTTCAAAGCGCGCTTTATTCCATGCGTTTGTTTTTTACAGGGATGATAACAGGAACAATTTTGGGCATCGCAAGCGGAGTATTTATAGGATGGCGGCGTCAATGTGATTATTGGATTTCTCCCATAATTCGTATAAGCGGTATTATACCGGCTGTAGCATGGCTTCCAATAGCATTGTTTATCTTTCCCAATAGTTTTACTACGGGGCTTTTTTTGATATTCATGTCAAGCTGGTTTCCTGTATCAAGTATGGCTGCAATGGGAATAAGATCAACGCCAAAATCTTTTTTTGAAGCTGCAAAAACTCTTGGTGCAAAGAACAATTTTATACTGTTTCATGTGGCTCTGCCAAATGCAATGCCGGCCATATTCAATGGAATAATGACTGCCGCTGCGTTTTCATTTACAACATTGATAGTATCAGAAATGGTGGGTGCAAAAGCAGGGCTTGGCTTTTATATAAATTGGGCAAAAGGGTGGGGTAATTATTCAAAGGTTTACGGCGCAATAATTATAATGGCCGTAGAATTTGCCGTAATTCTTGCGTTTATCACCGGAATACGAAATTCGGTTCTACGCTGGCAGAAGGGAATTATTAAGTGACGGCGTTAAATAAAATAATTATTGATGTGCGTAATGTAAGTAAAACTTATTTTGATACAAATTATACGCCTGTTGAAGCGTTGAAGAATTTGAATTTACAGATTAGAGAAGGTGAGTTTATTACGTTGATAGGTCCATCTGGATGCGGAAAAACAACTCTTCTGCGCCTTATTGCAGGACTTGACACGTCAGAAGCAGGAGATATTTTATTTGAAGAAAAAAAAATAACTGCCAGCGGTTCTGATCGTGGATTTATTTTTCAGCATCATACATTATTTCCATGGGCGACTGTATATGAAAATGTTGCGTTTGCGCTTAAAGCAAACGGCATTTATCATTTAAAAAAAGATCTTATTCAGGAATATATAAACATGATAGGCCTAACTGGTTTTGAAAAATCATATCCCCATGAAATTTCAGGCGGCATGGCCCAGCGCGTTGCTATTATCAGGGCATTAATTGCCAATCCTAAAGCGCTGCTTATGGATGAACCGCTTGGAGCTCTTGATGCGTTTAAGCGTATGGAACTGCAGGATCAGCTGCTTAAAATAAAAAAACAAAGCGGAACAACATTTGTTATGGTAACGCATGATGTTGACGAAGCGATATATTTATCTCAGCGTATAGTTATTATGAGGCCGCGTCCTGGTACTATAACGCATATAGTTGAGGTTGATCAAAATGAAAATCACGATCGTAACGGTGAATATTTTATAACGCTTCGCAAAAAAATTATGGAAGAAATGCATTTGATAATCGAAAAAGCGCACGTTGATTATTTTATCTAGTGCGATATATGATATGGAGAGTTATAATTTTTCTGGAGGGTATTATGTCTCAAAAAATGATTTCAATTCGGACTGTGGTTGCTGCAGGCATTGGCGCGGCTGTTTTTTTTGTGTTAATGCGTTTTATCGCGTTGCCATCCGGCATTCCGAACACAAACATTAATCTGTCTGCCGCAGTTTTAAGCCTTTTTGCCGCGGTGTTCGGGCCGGTTGCCGGCTTTTTTATTGGTTTTATTGGTCATGCGCTTACCGACTTAACATGGGGAGGTGTTTGGTGGAGTTGGGTAATTGCTGATGCGCTTGCCGGTCTTTTTATCGGATTTTTCAAAAAAGTCTACCGGATTGAAGCAGGCGGCTTTACTATAAAACGCTGCATTATTTTTAATTTTGTTCAAATCGTTTCCAATTTTATTGTGTGGACAGGCGTTGCGCCTACACTGGATATAGTTATTTATTCTGAGCCTGCGAATAAAGTTTATTTACAGGGACTTGTAGCTGCAGGTATGAACAGCGCTGTTATACTTATACTTGGTACTCTTTTAGCCTTTGGTTATTCGCGTACCCGCATAAAGGCGGGGAGTCTTAAAGCGGAATAGTGAGCGCCAGCGCGGTTTCATTTCAGAATTTCTCATTCAAGTACAAAGCCCAGACCGAGCCGACGCTGTTTGATATTAATCTTACGATACAGCGTGGCGAGAAAGTGCTTATTGCCGGGCCTTCCGGCTGCGGCAAATCAACACTGGGACATTGCATTAACGGACTTATCCCCAATGCGTTTACCGGTGATGTTACAGGGACGTTTACCGTACTGGGACGGAACGCCGTTTGTCAGGATATATTTGCGCGTTCGCAGGTTGTAGGAACGGTATTGCAGGATACTGACGGGCAATTTGTGGGTCTTACCGCTGCGGAAGACATTGCTTTTGCTGCTGAAAACGACTGCGTACCCGTATCCTCGATGCGTCCGCTGGTATTTGAGGCTGCGTCGCTTACCCAAATTGACGGCCATCTTTTCAAGCCGCCGCATAATCTTTCCGGCGGTCAGAAACAGCGTGTGTCTCTTGCCGGCCTGCTTGTCAGCGATGTTGAAATACTGCTTTTTGACGAGCCGCTTGCTAATCTTGATCCGGCAGCCGGAGCTCAGACTATCGAGCTTATTGATAAACTTCACCATGAAACAGGAAAAACTACAATTATCATAGAACACCGTCTTGAGGATGTACTTCACCGGAGCATTGACCGTATTATTGTAATGAACAAAGGACGAATTATCGCCGCCGCGCCTCCTGCGGAACTTCTCTGTTCTGGCGAACTTTGCAGCTACGGCATTCGCGAGCCGTTGTATATTGCCGCTTTGCGTACCGCGCAGGTGTATTTTGAAAAAAACAGCGCGCTGGAGTCTGTTGAGACGATTCGTTTTGATTGTACATCGCTTCGTACCTGGTATGAAGAATTCAGCGAAGAGACTCCTATGCAGACAAAGAACGAGATTTTAGCCGCCCAAAATCTGTGTTTCAAGTATAACGAACAAAGCGATTCTGTAATTGATGATGTAACTTTCAGTATTATGGAAGGTGAATCTGTGGCAATAGCGGGTAAAAATGGCGCGGGTAAATCTACACTTGCAAAACTTATTTGCGGGTTTATAAAACCATCGGGCGGGAGCATCAATTTTCAAGGTGAGGATATGTCGCCGCTTTCAATACGTGAGCGTTCAGAACGAGTGGGATATGTGATGCAAAACCCTAATCAGATGATTTCATTTCCAATGATCTTTGACGAAGCTGCGTTTGCATTGCGCAATCGGGGGATAAATGAAAGTGAAATTAATGAGCGTGTAATTGAGACGCTTTCGATTTGCGGTCTTTATCCATTTCGTAACTGGCCGGTCTCAGCGCTCAGTTACGGGCAGAAGAAGCGCCTTACTATTGCGTCAATATTGGTAACAAGACCGCGCATACTTCTGCTTGACGAACCGACCGCCGGACAAGATTTTAGGCATTATACCGAAATTATGGAATTTTTGATGAAGCTTAACCGCGAGAACGGAATCACAATTATTATGATTACTCACGATATGCATCTTATGCTTGAGTACTCAAGCCGCGCTATTGTGCTTGCTGATGGCCGTCTGCTGCGGACTGCCCCGCCGGCCGAAGTACTCACTGATGATGAACTGGTCAATGCTGCAAGCCTTAAAAGAACAAGTCTTTACGAACTTTCGCAGCGCGCTGGTATTGCGGATGCATCAGTCTTTGTGCGCCGCTTTATCAGCCGGGACCGTCATCAGCGGTTTTGTAGAAGTACCTTGAACGAAAAAATACTTTCTTCTGATGATTTTATTTGCTGCGGCGCGTTTAACAAAACCGGCGCTCTTCAAGAAACGCGGGAAGGTTTTCGTCATGAGTAAATTGATGCTTGCCTACATTGAAAGACAATCTCCAGTGCATATACTTTCAGGAACAACAAAGCTTGCTGTCTTTATTCTGTGGTCAATACTGACAATGGCAGGTTACGATACGCGCGTGATGTTTGTAATGGCGATTCTTGGTTTTATGTGTTTTGCATTTTCTCATATAAAGATTTGTGAAGTATCCTTCATTCTTAAAATGCTTGTTGTGTTTATGATTGTAAACCTTGTAACAATCTATTTATTTGCGCCGGAGCAGGGCAGTATCATCTACGGTACACGTCATCTTATTATCAAAGGATATGGCCGCTGGACGCTCAGCGCTGAGCAGCTTTTTTATGAGTTTAATATTCTTTTGAAATATCTTCTGCTGGTACCTGTAGCTATCACGCTCGTTGTAACAACCAATCCCAGTGAATTTGCCGCGTCGCTGAACCGCGTTGGCGTACCCTATACGATTACCTATGCGGTAAGCCTTGCTTTACGCTATATTCCTGATATTCAGCGTGATTGGGAAACAATTTCGCAGGCGCAGCAGGCCCGTGGCGTGGAGTTGTCAAAGAAAGCGCCGCCGTTAAAAAAACTGCGCGCAGCCTTTGCAATATTGCTTCCTCTTATTTTTTCGTCAATTGAGCGTATTGATACAATAAGCTGTGCGATGGAACTGCGGAGTTTTGGTAAACACAAACGCCGCACATGGTATGCGTCACGGCCGTTCGCTAAAATGGATTTTGTAGTACTGATTCTTGCCGTGATTCTTTTTTGCATAGGCATTTGGATCACTTTCAAGAACGGCAGCAGGTTTTATAATCCATTTACGTAATTGTGTGAAATACTGTTTGCCGGCGTTAAAGAGGCTGTCTATGCGAAAGGCGCCGGCATAGCCGGCGGCCTTGATTTAAGAAGACCGTATAAAAAGCCTGCCTGATGCACTGTCTTGTTGGCGTGGAGGCGTTGGCCTTCTGTAAGGATAACGCCTACTCAAGAAATAACGGCGCAGATAATGAGCCGTTCCGGTTCTTTGATTTTTAAATGCCATGATAAAGCAAAATGTATTCAACCTAGCTATAAAATCTAAAATACAGTCGATAATAGTCCTGTGTATCATTTTGTGATCTCCTATACACTATATCACAAATTTTTTTGATAGAGAAAATATAATGATTTTGGCGTGAGAAGTCAAGTTTTAAATATTTTGACAGAATATGAACTGCCGCGCGGCAGAGCTGAGTTACAAATATAAACGCCATGATTTTTGAATAACTTTTTGACCCGTTTAACCCGCAATACAACAGGGCGCAGCGTTTACCGCTTGAAACCGCCGTGCGGTGCGGCGTATACTTATTTCATGGCAAAAGATTTGCTGTCGCCGAAGACGGACGTTGTATTCAAGCTGATTTTCGCCGATGAAAACAACGCAGACATTCTGGCCGATTTTATAGCGGCGGTTACCGGACTTCCGGCGGACGAGTTTGACGAAATCAAAATCTCAGACCCGCATCTTAGGCGGTTTGACGCGCAGGACAAGCTCTCTATACTCGATTTGAAACT
>JAITHJ010000055.1 GCA_031280035.1 Spirochaetaceae bacterium
CATGCCAAGCGTGCTTCCTTTGAACTTCATTCTTATTTGCTCCTCGCTCATAGTTAAAAACTCATCTATATTGATAAAACGCTCCAGCGGAGTACCACTGAGTTTTACGCTGCACACTCTTGTTTTATTGTGCGGGCAATACCGCTGACACTCAATACAGCCGTAAAATCTGCGCCCCCAGCGTTTGCTGATTTCGTGCGGCACACAGCTCCCATTGCCTGACGCATACCACTGTATGCAGCGTTCAACGTCTATGCCGCCTTCAGGTTTAACCGCTCCGGTAGGACAGCGCACCGCACAGGGCGGATTGCTCTTAGAACATGCCGCGCAAAGATCTACGCCGTCAACCGGGCCATCGCCTTCAATAACCACCGGAAGCGTCATCATCGCAATAATAACGAACGATCCCGCTTCCGGCGTTATAATGAGGCTGTGTCTCCCCCTGACGCCCAGTCCGCATGACAGCGCGATAGACTTTTCGGCAATCCTCGAATTGCAAAAAATCCGGCAGTCCCGCTTTCTCCAGTTCATCGTATTTGCTATTTTCTTAAGACGAAGTACTGCTTCGCGGTAATAGTTTCCGCGCGCAAATTCAGCAATTTCAGCGAAACCCGAAGGAGGATGTTCGTTGTAAACGCCGGCCTCGAATTCGTACGGCAGCGCGGCAACAAGCATGGCCGTAGTTTGTTCCGGCAAAATATGCCGCGTTCCATAATCTTTCACTGAAGTACAAATACGCGCTCTTGAAAATCCCTCTTTGAGCGTCAGCGCGATTATCCTTTCTTTTAGACCGCCGTCTTTTTGAGCGTATTTACCATCAATTTTTTGAGCGTACTCACTCACAAGCTTATTCTAATAAAAACACGGTTACGGAACAACATCCAACATAGCCAAAGGGTTCACACCGGTACCGGAAAACAGTATAATCCGTACCCATCATGTTAAAACGTAATATTCACATAGCTAATCTTAAGGCGGGATACCTGTTTCCCGAAATCGCGCGCCGCCGGCGCGACTTTGCGGAGTCTCATCCTGATGCAAAGATAATAAGTCTTGGAGTCGGGAACACAACCGAACCGCTGTTACCGCACATTTGTGAAGGCCTTGTTGAAGGCGCGCGGCGGCTTGGTAATGTAAAGACCTATTCAGGATACATGGATGAAGGCCTTGAAGAACTCCGCGTTCTTATAAACAACGTATTCTATAACAGCCAGTTTGCCGCCGATGAGATTTTTATCTCAGACGGCGCAAAGTGCGATATAGGCCGTCTTCAGACATTGTTCGGCAAAGACGTTAAAACTGCCGTGCAGGATCCGTCCTATCCGGTTTATGTTGACGGCTCTGTAATTTCAGGCGCGGCGGGCGCATGGGACGATTCCGGTTACTCGGGAATTACCTATCTTCCTTGCACGCCGGAAAACGAGTATTTCCCCGATTTAAGCGTTATAAAAACAGGCAGCTTGATCTATTTTTGTTCGCCAAACAATCCAACAGGCGCGGTAGCTGCAAAAGATCAGTTATCGCTGCTCGTCAAACGCGCGCTGGAAACAAACTCAATCATCATATTCGATGCGGCATATTCTGAGTATATCAGAGACAGCTCCCTGCCAAAAACGATATACGCCATTGCAGGTGCGGAAAATTGCGCTATAGAAGTTAATTCATTTTCAAAGTCAGCCGGTTTTACCGGTGTCCGGCTTGGCTGGAGCATTGTTCCAAAGACGCTGAAATTCTCAGGAGGCGAAAGCGTCAATGCCGATTGGGCGCGAATCCAATCCACACTATTTAACGGCGCGTCAAATATTGCGCAATTTGGGGCGCTTGCCGCATTAAGCGGCGAAGGACGCAAAGAGCTTACCGCGCTTACGGATTTTTATCTTGAAAATGCCCGTCTTATTCAAAACGCCGCACAGCAGCTTTCTATTGAATGTACAGGCGGCAGTAACTCACCATATATTTGGGCGCGGTTTCCTGGCGAAGAAAGCTGGGATGTATTCAAGCGTATTCTTGAAAAATGTCATATCGTAACAACACCCGGTTCCGGCTTTGGGCCTTCAGGAGAATCATTTATTCGATTTTCGGCATTTGGCCATCGTGAGTCTGTGGAAGAAGCATGCAAGAGGCTTCTGACGGTAAATTGGCGCTAACTGAATCCATAATGCAACTGTTATGAAGTGGGAATCTGTACTAGAGAGAATAGATCCTCTCTCTGATTACGATAAGGAACGTATAAAAAAGGCGCTAAACGCCGCAAAAGATACAGGATATGCGGAAGGCATAGGCGCTATTGTTCTGAAACTCGGCATGGAAGTTGATTGCGCGGTAGCGGCAATGCTTCTTGCCGTCCCTGAATGCAGCGGCGTATTGCTTGAAGAAGACTGGTATTCACAGGCAAAAGAGATCAGCCGCGAATACGGTGAAACCGTTGCCGCTTTGAATCTTGGATTAAAAAAGATTTCCCGGGTACATTCAACGGGTAAAACAGCTGCAGAGGCTGAAAGTATAAGAAAGATGCTGTTCGCGCTCGTAAATGACGTTCGCGTATTGTTTATAAAACTTGCCGACCGGCTGCAAACGCTACGCGGCGCGCGATGGATGGACAGCGGTTTCCAGAAAGAAATCGCACAGGAATGTCTTGGCATATATGCACCGCTTGCCGGCCGTTTTGGCGTTTCGTGGATAAAAGATGAAATCGAAGACCTTTCATTAAAATACCTTAACCGGGAAATTTACGGACGTATAAAAAATATTGTTGCGTTAAAGAAAAACGAGAGACAGCATATACTGGAAATGATAGTTGAACGAATCAAGGAAGAAGCCGCGAAAAATAATCTTCATGTTGAAGTATCCAGCCGCGCTAAACACTTTTATTCAATATACCAAAAAATGCGTCAGCGCAATAAAAACGCAGAAGATATTTTTGATTTTTTTGGAATAAGAATACTCTGCGATAATATAGAAGCATGCTATACGATTTTAGGGATTATTCACGGTATATGGCGGCCTTTTGAGAACCGTTTTAAAGATTATATCGCCAAGCCAAAGCTAAACGGATATCAAAGTCTGCATACAACTGTTATCACAGATTCCGATGAATCTTCCAGTGAAGCATATACGGAAGTACAAATACGTACATTTGAAATGCATGATGTCGCGGAACATGGCATAGCAAGCCACTGGCTTTACAAAAAAGGCGCTGCTGCAGAAATAGTAAATGAAAAATATCTTCCTGTTATAAATAAGCTGAAAGACTGTCTTAAAGACAGCTCTGAAGAATTTCTTGCCGAAGTAAAAAAAGAGTTGTTTCAAAACTCTGTATTTGTCTTTACGCCGCAGGGTAAAGTTGTAGAGCTTCCCGCAGGAGCTACGCCGCTTGATTTTGCCTACAGCATACATCAGGCTATAGGTGAACATTGTTCATTTGCTAAAGCCGACGGTAAAATCGTTCCGCTAAACCGTCCGCTTAAAAACACTCAAGTTGTCGAAATTGTAACGTCGCAGGCATCACATCCCCATGAAAATTGGCTTGAGCGCGTAAAGACATCAAAAGCGCTTAATAAAATCCGCCATTGGCTTTCATTGCATGACGTTCCGGCTTTAGAAAAGAATGTTCCTGCGGAAAAAATTACTGCACGAAATGGACATACTGCGGCGTCAGAAAAAAATTCCACGCCGGAAAAATCTCCATTTTTGCATAACTCCCCGCGCACACCAGTCTGTATTCGCGTTCAGCATGAGAAAAATTTCTTGGTGAGTTTTGCACACTGCTGCAACCCTATGCCGGGAGACCCTATAACAGGCTTTGTATCACGCGGACGCGGCATTATAGTACACAAAAAAAACTGTAACAGCCTTAAATATATAAAAGAATTCGAGCAAAGAAGAGTAGATGCGGAATGGGATTACGAAACTTCATAATCATAAATAATTTGTACTACACGTCCGTACAACGTTTTTGTGCGGTTTTTTTCCGGCTTGGCCTGATATATGCAGCCGCATTTATTTTTTTTGCGTGCGCTACAGAAAATGTATCCCGCGCCGGTTCATGGCGGGATACTGTAATTACAATGGTCGGTACAGGCGATAATCTTATACATAAAGAGTTAATAGACTACGCTGGACTTGGCAATGATAAATTTAATTTTGATCAGTGTTATTCACAAATACGCAATGTTGTTAAAGCATCGGATGTCGCATTTGTAAATCAGGAAACAATGATTGCCGGAAAAGAATTCCGTTATTCTGGATATCCATTATTTAATGGACCCTCCGCGGTGGGAACAGCTCTTGTTAATACGGGATTTAATGTTGTAAATCATGCAACAAATCACGCAATGGACAAGGGCGCTGACGCGGTACTTGCCACGATAAATTTTTGGAAATCACAAAAAAATATCATGTTAATAGGCATCTATGAATCACAAAAAGTGCGTGATGTAAAACACATTATAAATGTAAAGGGAATAAAGATCGGATTTCTTGCGTATACCTACGGATTAAACGGTCTTTCATTGCCTGAAGATAAACCGTATCTTGTATCGCTTATTGATACTAATGTAATGGCGCAGGAGATTGACGCGCTGCGTCCATACTGCGATTTTCTTGCCGTGTCAATGCACTGGGGCAATGAATATGAATATACGCCGTCCAAACGCCAGCAGGAACTTGCTGCTTTTCTTGCTGAACATAATGTAGATCTTGTCATAGGCCACCATCCGCATGTTCTTCAGCCTGTTAAATGGCTGCCAAAAGCGTCCGGCGGCATGATGCTCTGTTATTTTTCACTTGGTAATTTCCTTTCGGCGCAAACCGAGAGCCCGCGCTTGCTTGGCGGTATGATGCACATTAAAATAAGAAAAAAATCAAAGTCCGGCATGATTTTAATAGAAAACGCCGAGCTTCTTCCGCTTGTTACGCATTATACGAGCGGATATAAAGATTTTAAAATATATTTTCTTGATGACTATACGCAGATTACAGCGGCCTCTCATGCTCTCAATATAAAAGGTGATAAGATAACCCTCGATTACTTTAGAAAATTGATTACATCAATATTCGGCGAAAAATCTACGCCGTAACTGTCCGTTATATAATTGCCCGCGGTTGCACGCGCATATAAAAACATAAAGCGGCATAAATGTAAAATCATTTAAGTTTTTCAGGAGGCTTATATGAATAGCATTTTATTTTATATATCTCAATTTAAAAGATTGATTTGTTCTGGTTTTACCGTTTTTGTTTTTTTACCGTTGTCTGCCATCGGATTTGAAAGCTGTAGTTTTTACGATGACTTCAATACCGGTTCAAATGCGAATACTTCTTTGTCAATTGTAAGCTGGAATGTGCAGTCGCTTTTTGACGGCAGAGACGACGGCTGGGAATACGAAGAATTCCGCGATGGTTCAGGATGGTCGGAAGAAAAGTACACGGCGAGACTCAATAGTATTGCAAAAGCAATTATGACAATGGGAGAAAAAACACCTGATGTTATTGCGTTTATCGAACTGGAAAACAGTGAAATTCTTGAAAAACTCTACAAAGATTTTCTCTATAAGCAAGGATATAAATATTCTTTCTTTGCCGGAAATCCAGGATATTCTCTGGGAATCGGCGTTTTGAGCAAGCTAAAATTGACAAAAACCGCCGCTCATTCAATGAATGTGGATGGCGAAATTATTCCAAGACCTGTAGCCGAATTGTGGCTTGATGCTGACGGCGTTACTCTTATACTTTTTGCGTGTCATTGGAAATCGAAACTTGGCGGTGAGAAATCAACTGAAAAGTTAAGACGTGAAGCTGCAAAAATAATTATTCGGCGGCAGAGGGAATTCGCTGTTTCTGATCCCAATACGCCTATAATAATTTTGGGTGATTTAAATGAGAATCATGATGAATTTTACAGATCTGGACTGGAATATATCTGTGCGCTTCTTCCCGATGATCCTGACGCCGCACGGCTCGCTGGGTTTTCATTTCCATCAACTGATGGCGATGAAATATCCACCAGAAATCCATTCTCAGGAACAATCGCTCAGGATTTTTTAATATTGAGCGGAGAAAAACCTCCTGAGTCGGTGTTCTTTAACAGTTCTGATGGAATTTTTTATTCTCCCTGGGGTAATGAAATTACCAATGGCTCATATTTTTACAAAGATAACTGGGAAACTATCGATCATTTTTTACTGAACGCCGCTTTCTTTGATAATGCGGACATCGAGTTTAAAAATTGTTATGTTATGGATTGTGAGCCTTTTGTAAACTCCAAAGGCGAGCCGGATAGATACAATCCCAGAACCGGTTTGGGACTAAGCGATCATTTGCCGTTGCTGCTTACCTTAACGCATCGCCCTTAAGCCCAAAGCGTGCCGGCGGATATAATTGACAGAATTAAATCGGGAGATTTATCCACAGCCGCGGCTTATAAAACGCTGCTCAAATCAAACACGGGTGCTTGATTTATTATCGTAAAATAGTATATATTTAACAAACAGGAGATAAACGTAGATGCCTAAAACGACCGTAACAAAAAAAACAGCGGCTAAACCCGCTAAGAAAACTACTTTTGAGGACGTGTGGGCGATTGTCAAAGAGATGCAAGCCTCGATTGACCGCGTGTCCAAAGAGACGCAGACCTCAATTGGCAGGCTGGGTAACAGGCTTGACGACTTTATAGAAAGCCTGATGGTTCCCGGCCTTGTCTCCAAGTTTGAGAAGTTCGGGTATAACTTCAGCAAGATAAGCCGGAACAACAAGATTAAGGACTTTGTGAACGACATTACAATGGAGATTGACGCGATGCTGGAGAATGGGGACTGCGTCATGGCTGTGGAAGTGAAGGTGAACCTCAGTATAGAAGACGTAAAAGAACACCGCACATGCATGGAGAAACTGCGTAAATACGCCGTGTTACACGGAGATTACCGGAAGTTTTACGCGGCGGTAGCTGCGGCGTCGGTAGACGAGGACACGAGGGCATTCGCGCTGAAACAGGGATTCTACGTTGTCGAGATGTCCTGCGAGAACATAACGATAGCGGCGCCGCCCGTGTCAAACTCAAGAATTTTAAGAGTTTGACAACATAAGGCGTGAATAATAAAATAGATGAAAAGTATAATTTTGAAAAGAAAAAACACGTATCTTTATCTTCAAATGATTGCAGGTATAGACAGGGTTAATGGAGAATGGGGGAGTCGAACCCCCGGCCTATAGATTGCGAACCTATCGCTCTACCAACTGAGCTAATTCCCCGAAGCAAATTTATCTTATCATGTTTTCTTTAATTGTTTCAACTCCCCGTAATGGGAAAATTTATTTAGCCCGAAACAAGTACATAATTCGTTCACTTTTCTCAATGCGCTGTTTTTCCATTACTTCAAAATACTCGCCGAAAGCGCGTTCAAAACACGTTTGCGTATAATCAGGGAAAATATCCGTTCTGGTTTTCAAAAGGCGGCGTACTTGTGAATCTTCTTTGGGAACAAACTCAATAATAAGATACGGCGTAAACGATGCAAGCCATTCGGCGATCATAGCAAAGGATAGATTGTTCGCTATTGCCAGATGATGAATAAGCGCAAGCATAAGCGTTATATCCGGTTTGCGGCGCTGAGCTATAGTTTTACGCTCGCGGTTTGCAAAGCCAATCGCAGGGCTCGGCGCGGTTAAGTCCAAAAGAAGCGGTAAAAGAGACTCGCCTTTTTCTTTAGCCGTCAGATAATTCCGGCAAACCGCTACAGGATCTATATCAAACGCAACGCTGTACGCTCCCCGTTCAAGCGCGAGACGGGAATACCGGCCGTCATTTGCTCCGAAATCCCATGCCGTCTTAATGGGGCCGGCGGCGTCAAGAAACGCTCCGGTAAGCATTTCCTTTTGCTGCGCCGATGTATCGTTGTAATTTGTGTCTGAATAATAATCGCCCCATTCCGTACGCACATCCTTTTGCTTTAACTTACGAATACTCCTGATAAGGCTGTCAATAATCGCAGCAAGAACTTCTTTTTTCAGCGTTATTTTTTTGACATGGTTAGTTCCCGTTCCGGCGCCGCCAAAGCGGCGCACCGCGCCGGCGTGCAGGCGTATATGCTGCCATGCTGAAAAACCGCCTTTACCCCGCAGCAGCGTATCAGCCAAATCAAGCGGAATGCCGTCTATATAACTCTGCATCATTTTACCGGCGCGGACATCCAGATGGGCCATAAGAAAAAGGGGAGCGAAAAAATGCCGGCAAAACTGACCGTACGCCGCCCACGGTCCTTCGCTGTATGTTTCAAATGACGGCGTATCAATAAGAACCGCCCGCCCGTTATAAAACTGCACGTTATACGCGCTTGCATCTTTCAATGTCATGCCGAATTGCAACGCTTTTCGCTGAGCGTTAAGAGTAACAAGAGCAGCGTCCCGGTATTGTTCAAAACACCATTCATAGGGATATGAAATAAAAGGTATTTGTTTTGGACAAAGGAGGATTTCTTTGCCGCCGCACGCAAGAGGGCGTTCTTCAATTTGTTCATGGGACGCTATCAAACCGTCGTCAAGGAGCGCATGATATAAACCGGAGCGCATAAAATGTTCGTAATGAGGTACATAAACGGGATATATACGCCGGTACACAACGCCGTCTTGTTCAAATACAACGCTGGAAGGGTCGCGAAACGAACTGTACTCTCTGTTTCCCTGATAACACATACCGTTCATTCCGTGTCTTGTGTACCGGCGTTTTCTTTTTTATCCGGCTTTTGAAAAAATGATTTTATTTTTTGCCGGAACAGATAAAATGACGATCCGACAACGGCAATACCGCCGACAATCGCCTGAATGAGCATACTTCCGAATCCTGGATCAAGATACATATTTTTCTCCTTAGTTTTTATTGTTCTTTATGGATGTTCTTCCACTAACTTGTAATTTTCTCCTACATACCGGTTAACCAAGACTCTGCTGATATCCAGCGGATCAAGA
This sequence comes from Spirochaetaceae bacterium, assembly GCA_031280035.1. Taxonomy (GTDB): domain Bacteria; phylum Spirochaetota; class Spirochaetia; order Treponematales; family Breznakiellaceae; genus JAIRPU01. Next base: position 8,962 of record JAITHJ010000055.1, read on the forward strand.
GGCTGGTCCAAACCGCCCCAGCGTTTAGGAATACGCACGGCGCTTATAACTGAATTTTGCATAACGCGGACATCTTCTTC
>JAITHJ010000026.1 GCA_031280035.1 Spirochaetaceae bacterium
GCGCCGGTATGCCAAAGGCGTTCCCCACGGCGACGCGCACCGCGGGCGCTATCTGCACCGAGACCTTCGTTTTGGGGTCGTCGATGAGCTTCCAGACCTTGCGGATGTCGTTTCGGACGGTGAGCGCGCCTGTCGGGCAGACCGCCGCGCACTGGCCGCAGCCGACGCAGACCGACTCGGCTATGGGTTTTTCGCCGACTGTAGCGACGCACATTTCCGCGCCGCGGTGGGCAAAGTCAATCGCGCCGACCTTCTGCACTTCGTTACACATACGGATACAGCAGCCGCAGAGGATACATTTCGCGTCATCTTTGACAATGCAGGCCGACGAGCCGTCAAGGTCAGGCTCCGGCTTGTGCTGCGGATAGCGGATGCCGGTGATGCCGTAGCGGTCGGCGAAGGCTTGCAGGCGGCAGCGCTGGCTGTTGTCGCAGGCTGTGCAGTCGCGGCAGTGGCTGGCAAGCAGCAGTTCCAGGATGTTCCTGCGGTACATACGGAGCTTTTCGGTGTTGGTCTTTATCACCATGCCGGGTTTGGGCAAAAGCGAGCAGGACGAATCCAGCGAGCTGCGCCCCGTGCGCTGGTCGACAATCTCGACAATGCACATACGGCACGCGCCGTACACGGAAAGTTCCGGCGTGTAGCAGAACGCGGGGATGTCGATTCCGGCGCGTTTTGCGTGTTCCAGCACGTTAAGCCCCTTTTCAAATTCAACGGCAATTCCGTCAATCGTAATAATTTCTTTATCCGCCATTTATGATTCCTCCTTAACCGCGTTGGGTTTGCAGCCTTCAAGACACGCGCCGCACTTGATACACTTGGCGTCGTCAACGATGTAATAGGCCAGTTTTTTGCCGGGAATCGGCTTATCATGCTGATAAATCGCGTTTACCGGACAGTTTTTCGCGCAGAAGCCGCAGCCAATACACGTTTGCTTGTCGATAACAAAGCGCTTGAGCTTCTGACACTCGCCCGCCGTGCATTTGTGTTTGAAAATGTGGTCTTCGTACTCGTTGCGAAAGCGCTTGAGCGTACTCATAACGGGATTCGGCGCGGTTTTGCCCAGCCCGCAGAGCGCCGCCTTCGACACGGTTACCGAAAGTTCGTCCAAAAGTTCGATGTCGCCTTCGCGCCCCTGCCCCGAAACGATGCGTTCCAGAATCTCCAGCATACGGAGCGTCCCCTCGCGGCACGGCACACACTTACCGCACGATTCCCGCTTGGTAAAGTCCATGAAGAAGCGGGCGATTTCTATCATACAGTTGGTTTCGTCCATGACGACAAGGCCGCCCGAGCCGATAATCGCGCCGGCTTTCGGCACCGAATCAAAGTCCAGCGGCATATCGAGGTCGGCTTCGGTAAGGCAGCCGCCCGAAGGCCCGCCAATCTGCACGGCCTTGAACTTATGGTCGTCTTTAATGCCGCCGCCTATGTCGTAGATGATTTCACGGAGCTTCGTCCCCATCGGCACTTCGATAAGGCCGGTGTTGGTGATTTTGCCGGTCAGCGCGAAGGTCTTGGTCCCCGGGCTGGTCTCAGGCCCGATTTTCTTGTACCACGCCGCGCCCTTGTTGATGATAACCGGCACATTGGCGTAGGTTTCTACGTTGTTGAGCACTGTCGGCTTTTCGTACAGGCCCCGCTGGGTCGAGCGGTAGCGCTTGACGCGGGGCATACCGCGCCGCCCTTCAATCGAGCCCATAAGCGCCGAGCCTTCGCCGCAGACAAAGGCCCCCGCGCCGCGGTAAATCGTCAGCTTAAAGCTAAAGTCCGTGCCGAGGATGTTGTCGCCGAGGATTCCCGCCTCTTCGGCCTGCTTTATCGCAATCCGCAGGCGCGAGACCGCCCGCGGGTATTCGGCGCGCACATAGATATAGCCCTGATTCGCCCCGATAGCCCGCGCCGCTATCAACATTCCTTCTATCATCTGGTGCGGTACGCCTTCCATGACGCTCTGGTCCATGAACGCGCCCGGGTCGCCCTCGTCGCCGTTACAGACGACGTACTTCGGGGTCGCCTGCTCGCGCAGCGTGTCCGACCACTTAGAGCCGGCGGGAAAGCCCGCGCCTCCGCGTCCGCGCAGGTTTGATTCCTTCACTTCGTTGCAGACCGCTTCCGGCGTCATGTCGAACAGCACTTTTTCAAACGCGCTGTAGCCGCCGACAGCCAAATATTCTTTAATCGACTCCGCGTCAATCTTGCCGCACTGCTCCAGTACGATGCGCGTCTGCTTTTTATAGAAGGGAATCTCCGCCTTTTGCAGAATCGCCTTGCCGTCCGCGCCCTTGAACGCCAGGCGCTCGACAGGCTTGCCGTTTTTAACCGTCTGCTCCACGATGTCCTCGGCGTCTTCCGGCTTTACCTTGGTGTACAGCCAGCCCTGCGGCTCGACCAGCACCAGCACGCTCTGGTTACAGAAGCCGGGGCAGCCGCCCTTTTTCACGCCAACAGGATGGCCGGGCTCTTCCTTTAGTTCGAGTGAACACGGCACGTTCTTCGACTTGATAATTTCAGCCAGCTTGTCATATACGGCAAGCGAGCCGGAAGCAATACAACCGTTGCCCGCGCAGACGAAAATCTTCGTCTTTTCCGCGTCAAAGCTCTTTTTATACGTTTCACGCGCCTTTATAAGCGCGTCTCTGCTGGTTAGTTTTGTCATGCGCCCCTCCTATCCTAACTGCTGCAAATCGGCGATGATGCCGGGGATCTGATCGGGGTTGACATTGGCATATACCTTGTCGCCCTTGGGCCCCTGCGCCATCAACGCCGGCGCCAGACTACACGCGCCCAGGCACGCCACCGTCTGCACGGTGAAGCCCAAATCATCGGTAGTAATCTTCTTTTCACTCAAACCCAGTTCCTTACGCAGCCGCTCCAGATTTGGAACCGACTTGCGCACATGACAGGCCGTTCCGTCGCACACCTTGATGATGAACTTGCCCTTCGGATCGAGGGAAAAGTTCTCATAAAAAGTAGCGACGCCATAAATCCGCGCCTCACTGACGCCCAGTTTTTTTGAAATGTACGGGAAAATATCTTTGGGAAGATAGTTATACTTCTCCTGCACACCCTGTAAAATAGGGATGATAGCACCAGGTTTGTTCCCCCATTCCTTGATGACGTCATCGACTACGCCAAAATCAACATTCATGCCCATTCCATCTGCCTCCTCGATAAAATATTCTTTAAAATATATACTATTATTATTCCCTTTAATTAGAGAATTGTCAATCTAACCGTCAACGCCTTGTATTTTACAACAAATGAAATTAAAAAACAAAAATGTATGTATAGACAATACGGCGCAAGTATTTTAGTATTGCGCCATGAACGGGGTAAAAAGAGACACATCTGAGGTACGTGAAAAAACGGTTGTCATAAAATACGGCGGACGCGCGATGGTTAATAAAGATTTAATGGCGGCTGTTGCAGAAGATATCGTTGCGCTAAGGTCTGCCGGAGTATCCGTAATACTGGTTCATGGAGGAAGTTCGGACATTGAAAAACTCCTTTCGGCGTTGAATATAGAAACCAAATTTATAAACGGATTACGTTACACCAATGAACAAACGATGGATATAGTCCAAATGGTTCTCTGCGGCAAGGTAAACAAAAATATCTGCGCGCTTATCCAAAGCAAGGGCGGAACGGCCATCGGGCTTTGCGGAATTGACGGCGCTCTTTTAACGGCGCGGCGGGAAACAAAAACAGATTTAGGTTTTGTCGGAAATGTTGAGGACGTAAATATGGCGCTGCTCAATTCATTAACCGAAAGCGGCGTTCTTCCTGTTATTTCACCTGTTGCGCTCGGACTTGGCAAGGATGCAGGCAAAGCGCTCAACGTCAACGCCGACAGCGCCGCCGCGGCTATCGCCGCAAAATTAAAAGCGCGGGAACTTATTCTTATGACAGATATCAACGGCATAATGCGTGATGTCAACAATCCGGCAAGTCTTATAAGCGAAATAAAAGCGGATAAATTACAGGCGCTGAAAGCCGAAAAACTAATCAGCTCCGGAATGATACCGAAAATTGACGGCTGTATAACGGCAATAAACAGCGGAGTTAAAAACATCCGTGTGATTGATGGACGCATTCCTCATATCCTGCAAAAAGAACTCTGCGAGGGTCTGCGTACCGGTACGTTAATCTCGGCGTAAATGACAAAATTCTCCATTGAGGCGCCCTGTAAAATAAATCTTCATCTTGCGATAGGCTCAAGACGTAATGATGGTTTTCATGAATTAGAAAGCGTTTTTCTGGCGCTCTCTCTTTCCGATACGCTTGATTTTGAAATCGATGAAAAAACCGGCGGGTCTACCAAAATCAGCATGGATTATTCTTCTTTACCGCCGGAACTTATTGCGCCGTTTAAAAAACTTGATACAAAAACCAACATAGTATACAAAGCCGTAAATCTTTTTCGTAAAGCGACAGGATTTGACGGCGCTGTAAAGATACATATAAAAAAAAATATTCCATGCGGGGCAGGATTAGGCGGCGGTTCATCCAACGCAGCTTCAACACTCATCGCGCTCAACAAAACCGGCCTTAGTTTTGATATAAAAACACTGGCCGCAGAGCTTGGAAGCGACGTTCCATTTTTTCTACAGGCGAGAGCTGCGCTGATAAGAGGGCGCGGTGAAAAAATCATACGAATTTTCGCGCCGGAATTATTTTTCGTCATAATAATGCCCGGTTTTACCAGCGAAACGGTACGAGCATACAGGCTTTTTGACGAATTTCACGTAAGACAAGACGTTATCCGGTATGACATAACCCGGTTTTTAACGGAATCTCCCAAATTATGGCCGTTCAAAAATGATTTTCTGCCGGTTTTCATGCAGGCCGGTACGGACGCTGAAAAATCGGCGTATTCAGAGATGCTTTACCGCTTAAAAGAATCCGGTGCGGATTTTGCCGGATTATCCGGTTCAGGCTCATCATGTTTTGGCGTATTCAAAACCGGAAACGCCGCTAAAAACGCTGCAGACAGACTTTCCGCGCACTGGCCTTTTGTCCGGCTTGCAGTCCACACCGGTTCTGTGTAATGCTTGCGGTACGCTAAAAACTGCCGGCCAAAAAGTCAGCCTTGTTAAACAACCGCGGGCGGGATTGACAAATATAAAAAAACGGTATATAAAAATTGTTGGATTAAAAAAATACGGCCATTTTAGCAAATGGTGAAAGACCGGCAATAACAAAATTAAGAGACCTTTGCGGTTTTTAAGGAGTAAATTATGTATGCGCTTATTGAAATTAACGGAAAACAGTATAAAGCGGAAAAGGGAAAATCAATAAAGGTTGATTTGCTTTCTGCGGAGCCAGCCGCGAAATTTGACATAGAAAAAGTTCTTCTTGTATCGGGAGATAGTGTCTCTGTTGGAAGTCCCTATCTGAAAGGCGTAAAAGTCTCGGCTGTTGTGGAATCTCATGGAAAAGATAAAAAAATCACCGTATTCAAGTACATACCAAAGAAGGATTACAGACGGAAACGAGGCCACAGACAGGCGTATTCCCTTATTAAAATAGAAGATATCGCGGTTTGATAGCAGTAGCCGCTTCTTTTGACGAATGGGATGTTCTTGTTCGCTGCGAAGCGAACGGACACGCCGGTATGGCAAAAAGCGGTAATGATATTGTCTGTGCAGCAGTTTCCGTACTTCTGCGAGGTATGGCGCGCGCCGTTACGGGGAAGAACGGCATTTTTGCTGAAATTTCCGCGCCTAAACGCGGCAGTTTTTTATTTCAAGCGACATATAAAGAGGAAGGCAGAGATTTTTTGTTTGCCGCCGGAATTTTTTTATTTGAAGGACTAAAATCAGTCGCCGAAGAATTCCCTGAATATTGCTCCGTTACGGTAAAACATCTTAAAAAAAAATAGTTAAGTTATAAAGTTTTTTTGCCGAAAATAGATAAGTGGTTTATATTTATGAATATCAGATCATGGTATCTGACTTATAATATTCAAAAATAAGGGGTTTTTTATGTTGTCAGCAAGAAAACAAATCGTTTTAGCGGCGATTTATTCTTTACTCTTCGTCTCTTTACCGGTAATAACATCTTGCGCCCTATTTGGCGGCGGCAGCGGCGGCGGTGGCAGCGGCGTAATCGCTAATGAGGGAAATCCAAACGCCAAAAATTCGGAGCTTGTAATACGCCGTGTTGATAGCAATCAGCTTATCCGTCTAAGAATCTATATTGACGGCAAATCGCAGGGAATATTAAAGGTTGGAGAATCCGTCGTTTATAAAATAAAAAACGGGTATCACACCGTACGCGTTGGTTTTGACGATTATAACAGAAGTTCTGAAGTCGCCCAGTTCACGGCTAATAATTCGACGACTGTTTTCTCCGTGACCGATACATCAATTGTTCTTGTAAGCGAAGAACCTATCATTTCCGATGAATATGGCTCTATAACGCCCATTCCGCTTCAGCAAGGCAGCAGTATAATAGCCGCTACGGCGAATACTCCAAGCAGTATTTTAAACGAAGCGTCTCTTGCAATAGATAATTCGGTACGATCAGCCTTTGATAAGGCGACAAAGGGGATTAAAAGAGGTAAAAGAATAGTCATCGTTAATGTTGACGCCGACAATATTCATGAAGCAAATTTTATCCTTGAAGAATTAACGCTGCTTTCCGTTAATTCACCTAAAAATTTCTTTGTAATCGACCGTAGAATGTTTGACGCATTTACCGGAAAAAACGCCGTCGGTCTGCCCTCTTATGAAAATGACTTCATGTTACGGTATGTGGGATCTCTTGTTCAGGCTGATTATGTAATAAGCGGAAGAGTTGACGGTCCAGGTGATCTTCGAAGACTGCGTGTTAAAGCGCTGGAAGTTGCTTCCGGTGCATTGGTTGGAGACGCTTCAGAAAAACTTTAATTCTCACAGTTCAGGAAAAACCGCCGTAACCGGCGGTTTTTTTATCTGTATTTACGCTCATGCCCTATTTTGTTTATATTGACTTAAGGAAGTAAAATTATGCCTGTTCAAAAAATTGGTTTTGCCGGCCTGGGCAATATGGGACAGGCTATATTAAAAGGAATTATCTTAAAAAACGCTATACCGGCGCATAATATAGCCGTACTTTCCCGCTCTGAAAGTGGAAAAATATGCGCCAAAGAAGCTCGGGTTACGGTCTGTTCCAGCACGCAAGAGCTTGCAGCGTTTGCCGATATTATTATTCTTGCGGTAAAACCCAAAGATGCAATTGATCTTATAAGAAATTTGTGTCCCGGTATAGGCGGAAAAGCACTGCTTTCAATAGTTGCCGGTCTTGATTACAAAACGGTCAATGCCGCTTTCTGGGGGGCAAAAACAAGAACTCTTATCGCTCTGCCAAACACGCCTGTACAAGCGGGTGAAGGCATAACAGGTTTTACTATTGAAACGACATTTACCGATGAGGAAAAGGATTTTGTTCAAAAGCTGTTTGAATCCGTTTCATCCGTTGAATGGATCGATGAAAAATCACTTCCGGCATTTTCGGCTCTTTCCGCTTCCGCGCCGGCTTACGCCGCTATTTTTACCGAATCTTTAGCCGACGGAGCCGTACTTGAAGGACTGCCGCGGGATACGGCCTACCGGATTGCCGCAAAGATGATAACCGGAACAGGTTTCCTTATGACAAAAACCGGATCTCATCCCGGAATACTTAAAGATAAAATCTGCTCTCCGGGCGGTACAACAATTGAAGGTATTGCCATACTTGAAGATGGAGCGTTCCGCGCAAATATTATAAAAGCGATGCATGCCTGTACTGAAAAATTCAAGCGTCTTAATCTTCAATGATACTAAAAGCCTTAAAAATTCAAAATAACGGCGGCATACCTCATATATTTTCAGACAAAGACATAATCCTCCTTGTTTTCCCGCTCATTGTAGAACAACTTCTCAATATGATGCTTGGTTATACAGATATTTTGATGATAGCAAAACTTGGCGAAACATTCGTCTCAGCGGTTTCTTTAGGAGACAGCTTAAACATTCTTATAACAAGTTTGTTCAGCGCGCTCTCCACAGGCGGCGCTGTTGTATGCGCGCACTATTTTGGGAGCAGAAATAAAGAAATGATTTCACTAACCGCAAAACAACTTATATACACGGCTCTTTGTATTTCAGCCGCCATGATGACGCTGGGATTGATATTCCAGCGTTTCTTTTTAACGATAATATTCGGAAAAATAGAAACAACTGTGATGCACGGCGTGGAAGTATATTTCTTTTATTCACTTTTAAGTTATCCAATGATAGCTCTTTACAGCGCGTTAGCCGCGCTCTTTCGAGCGCAGGGAAACTCCATCGTTTCAATGTTTACTGCACTTATTATAAACGTATTGAATATCGGCGGTAACGCGGTCTGTATCTTTATATTAAAAATGGGAGTCGCCGGAGTCGCTATACCAACGTTGTTTTCGCGCGGTTTTGCGGCAGCCATTCTGCTTATGATTCTTTCAAAAGCGCGTCTGTATAATGGAAAACCAGCGATTAATATATCAGGCATATTGAAAATAAAAATAGATGCAAGAATAATCAAAAAAATACTCGCAATAGGAATTCCCAACGGCGTTGAAAACTGCGTTTTTCAGATTGGTAAAATTCTTGTCCTTACCATACTCGCTGGTTTTGGAACTACCGCCATTGCCGCCAATGCCGCAGCAAATAAAATAAGTGAATTCGCCTGTATGCCCGGCTCAGCAATTGCGTACGCGATGATTACGGTAGTAGGACAGTGTCTTGGCCTAAAAAGACCGGACGAGGCAATTTATTTCAACCGAAAACTACTTACAATGACTTATATTGCTTTTGCCGCCGTCAGTCTGCTATTGGTAATCTTGCTGGATCCCTTATTATCCATGTTTCATCTTGGGCCCAAAACAACAAGTCTTGCGCGTACAATGTTTTTGTTTTATTCGGTTACAGGTGTTTTAATGTGGCCGCTTTCTTTTACGCTGCCTCCTGCATTACGCGCCGCCAATGACGCAAAATTTACAATGGTTGTTTCATTTGCATCAATGTGGATTGTACGCGTAGGACTCTCTTATATTCTTGCAAAATTTACGACACTTGGCGCTCTTTCTATATGGATAGCAATGTCAGCGGATTGGCTTGTTCGTTCGCTCCTATTCGTTACACGCTGGAAAAGCGGAGTATGGCAAAAATATTGCAATAATATATAATAACGGCTCAAAAGAACGCTGCAATTTTGTTATACTTGAACGCCCAAATACAAAAACAGCCTGATATTAGCCTGATAATATTTTCAGCACATCTTCCGGCGTTGAAGCCTTTAGAATTTCAGCGCGTTTTTCAGCGCTTTTAAAAAGCAGGCTTATTTCCGCCAAAAACTGAAGATGGGGCCCTGTTTTTTCCAGCGTTGAAAGCGTCATTATAAAGATTCTACACGGCTCGCCGTCAAGCGAGTCAAAATCAACTGGGGTATCAGAAATTCCGATGCACGCCACCAAATCATCAACAGTAGCCGTTTTACCATGAGGAATTGCAATTCCATGTTTCATACCGGTAGACATCTTTTTTTCCCTGTCCATAATAGCCGCGTAAGCCGCGTTTTTATCGTGAATCTTCCCTGTCATATTGAGAATATTCAGTAATTCATTGATGACAGCGTCTTTGTTCGTACTTTTCAAATGGAGACAAATCGTGTCCTTTGTTAAAAGCGTCTTTAAATCCATAGCTCTACTTTGTTAAATTTTTAGGGATTTGTCAATAGACGCTCCGGAGCCGGCATTGCCGCTGAAAAAAATGGAGTTCGAGTTAAATAATTTTTTGTACCAGCCTGACGCTATTTTTCCGCTTTGTAATACTATTCCATAAAACATTGAAACTTTTCTTAAAATCTGATAAAAATAATCAGAATGAAACACTGCGGAATAAACAACGAAACCGAAGTATGCGCATCATATACAGGAGCATGTATACTTATTGAGTCGCTTATCGCGCAAGGCGTAGACACCGTTTTCGGCTACCCGGGCGGCGCTGTTCTCAATATATACGATGAGCTCTACCGGCAGAAAGACCGTATTCGTCATATACTGGTAAGCCATGAACAACATGCCGCGCACGCCGCTGACGGTTATGCGCGTTCAACTGGAAAGGTAGGCGTTTGTATCGCTACAAGCGGGCCTGGCGCTACGAATCTTGTTACCGGTATCGCTACCGCCTATATGGATTCATCGCCGGTCGTAGCGATTACCGGTAACGTTACAAATGAACTTCTTGGGAAAGACAGTTTTCAGGAAGTCGATATTACCGGCATAACAATGCCTGTTGTAAAACATAACTGGATTGTTAAAGATATAAATGAACTTGCTAAAATCATCAGTGAAGCGTTCATAATTGCGCGGTGTGGACGGCCAGGTCCGGTATTGATTGATATTCCGAAAGATGTTACCGCCGCAAAAACAGATATTTTATCGAGTCTTTCTAACACAACAACAGCCGTTTCAGAACGCGCAGAACGCCTGGCAATGCGTACTGCACGAGAAACTTTCAATGATACCGATATTGATACTGCTGTCAGACTTATAAAATTAGCGGAAAGACCAATTATCTATGCCGGCGGCGGTGTAATAATTTCCGGTGCGGATAACGAATTACGGGAACTTGCTGAACGTATAGGCGCGCCGGTCGCGTTAAGCCTTATGGGACATGGCGCGTTAAGCCGTTCGCACCCTCTTTGGACAGGAATGCTTGGCATGCACGGTACCGTAGCATCAAACAAAGCCGTGCAAAAGGCCGACCTGCTCATTACACTGGGCGCGCGTTTTTCCGACCGCGTTACCAGCCGCGCGGATAAATTTGCAAAAAACGCGAAAATACTTCACTTTGATATTGATCCGGCGGAAATAAACAAAAATATCCGCTCTTCGTTTTATGTCTCCGGCGATATCAAAAAAATACTTAAGCTTCTTTTGGAAAAAATTCCTGAATTGCATCATCCGGAGTGGAATAATGAAATTCAAAAATGGAAAGGCCATACGCCGCCATCGCATATTCCCGGAGAAAACAGGAAAACTATTTTACATCCGCGGTTTATTGTTGAAGAAACGGCGAAGCTTGCCGGAAATAACGCAATTATTGTAACTGATGTTGGTCAACATCAAATGTGGACGGCGCAGTTTTTTCCGTTTGAAGCGCCGCGTTCGTTTATCACATCCGGCGGACTTGGAACAATGGGCTTTGGCCTTGGCGCCGCGTTTGGCGCAAAAATAGCGAATCCAAAAAAAAACGTAATTTTGTTTACGGGCGACGGTTCTTTCAGAATGAATTGCGCCGAGCTTGGTACGCTCGCTGCGTATAAAATACCGGTGCTTATTATCGTGTTTAACAACGGCGTCCTTGGCATGGTTCGTCAATGGCAGAAGCTCTTTTACGAAGAACGGTACTCAGAAACGGTCTTAGACAGGTCGCCTGATTTAGTAAAATTGGCAGAAGCATACGGCTTATGCGGAATGCGGGCGCGGCATAGTACTGAATTTATTGCCGCGCTGGAAAATGCAAAAATAGAACTTAGTTCAGGCCGCGCCTGCGTTATTGACGCCGTAATTGATTCGAATGAAATGGTGCTTCCTATGGTGCCCGGCGGGAAGCCTATTGATGAACAGATTCTATAATACTGAACTTACGTGTAAAGACGCGTATAACGCAAAAATAGTATATGCTCACCGGAAAATTATAAGGACACTGCTAATTATGAATATTGCGCAAGATTTCACTTATATGATATAAAATACTATGGCTATAATTACCATTTCACGCGAACTTGCAGCCCTTGGAGATGAGACGGCAAAAGAGCTTTCAAAATACTTGTCTTATAGATTTATAGACAAGTATATGTTGGAAGAACTCATAAAAAATTATATTACCGGAAGCACTATTGAAAAATATGACGAACGAAACCCTTCGTTCTTCGCGTCAATCTCTGAAGACCGTGATAATTATCTCCACTATCTAAAAACAGCGATACTTGATGAGGCAAAAGATGATAATTGTGTTTTTATAGGACGCGGCGCTTTTGCCGTTCTGGAAAATGCCATTGGAGTTATACCCATATTTTTAGTCTCCTCCATAAAAACAAGAATTGAACGTGTAAAAAGTTATTTCAGATGCGATGAAAAACGCGCAAAACAAATTATAGAACAAAGTGATGAGGCCCGTTCTGGATTTCACAGATTCTTTTTTGAAAAAGAATGGAAAGCAGCTCAAAATTATCATATAACGTTAAATACAAGCGTCATTCATCCTAGTATATGCGCGCAAATCATAAAAAATTTTACGCTGAATAATGACGGTAACACTATACAGACTAATGCGGGACGTTCTTTAAAAGACATGATTCTTGCACAAAAAATTATTCACCATATTAAATATGAAAAACATATTGACATTCATTTTCTAGAAGCATCGGTATCTGACGGTAAAGCCGCTCTTTACGGTATCGCAAATTCAATGCTTATGATAAACGCCGTTTCATCAGCGGCGCTCGAAGTACCAGGCGTTACAGACGTTCATTCAGATATACAAATTATCCAAGAATATTCAATATATCCGTACAAAATTTAATTCTTTCCATAATGTTATTATTATGATTGACACAAAGATATAAACTGGTATAATAGTCTATTATGGACAAGAAAAAAAAAGATACAGCCACGATTATTAATTCTGTTTTTGCGGCTCTGTTTGCTGCGCTTATTTCGGTTACCAATTTTGTTGCGCTGCCAGCCGGAGCGTTGGGCGTTGTTCCAATTGTAATGCAAAATATGATGGCTGTACTTAGCGGAGCTGTGCTTGGCGGTATTACAGGCGCCGGTGCCGTATTGCTTTTTTTAACAGCGGGAATTCTTGGTCTTCCTGTCTTTGCCGGCGGTACAAGCGGTGTTGTCAGATTATTCGGTCCAACCGGGGGATTTCTTGCCGGTTATTTTTTTGGAGCATTTATCGCCGGTTTATTGTCAGGACGCCCCCGTATTGGTGAAAAACGAAATTTAATATTGATCATCAGAATCAGCATTGCCGTTATTACAGGAAATCTTGTTATTTATATTTTGGGTATGACATTTCTTGCACTTTGGATATCCCGCAGTAATTCAATTGATTTTACGGCAGCAATTCCAGGCGCGGTTATATCAGGCGCGCTGCCGTTTATTCCAGGCGATGTGCTAAAAATTTTTATATCAGTTCCTCTTGCCATAACACTGCGGCCAATAGCGGCGCGTTATATCAATCCGAACGAATGACCGAAGACTGCTATGCCATAAAACTGCATGGCATAACAAAAACATTCCGTGTAGCTGAATGCGCGGATACGGAAAGAATACGAAATGAAAAATTTTACGCGCTTGATAATATATCGCTTAATTTTCACAAAGAAAAATGCACCGTTATCTCAGGAGCGAACGGTTCAGGAAAAAGTCTTTTAATGTCAATTATAGCCAAGCTTGATGAACCTTCATCCGGTTCGTTAGAAATTTGTGGAAAAACAGCTCTTGTTTTTCAGGAAGCCAACGATCAAATTTTGGGAGAAACGCCCCGTGAAGACGTACTAATCGGCATACGCGCGCGTAAAATCCCTAAAGCCGCTGCCGCGATTATAGCCGAACAGGCGCTTGACGAAACAGGATTGTTAGATAAAGCCGACTTTCCTGCTCGTTTTCTTTCAGGTGGAGAAAAGCGCCGGCTTGCCGTTGCAGGAGCTCTCGCTATGGATGCCGATATAATTATTTTTGATGAGCCGTACGCAAATCTTGACTATGAGGGAGTACTTCAAGTTAATGTACTTATTTCAGAACTTTTAAAAAAAAAGAAAACTGTCATAATTCTCACACATGAGCTTGAAAAATGCCTTGCGCTTGCACAATACTTTATCGTGCTATACAAGGGAAAAATCGCATTTGCCGGTAAACCGGAAGACGGACTTGATCATGATATGACAAAATGGAAACTGCATAACCCGCTTCACACTGTTTCTGAATTAAAGGATCTTGTATGGCTGTAGCTTTTCAATATAAAAAAGGTTCCAGTTTACTGCACCATACCGGTGCAGAAATAAAACTTGCGCTGCTGTTATGTTTCAGCACTGCCATTATGTTTATTCCGCAAAAATATATTATATTATGCGGCATATTTTTTTTTCTATGCGCTTTTTTATGTGGATGGACAGCGGGCGAATTCATTGCTGATATAAAAGGCGTATTATATTATTCGTTTATATTATATAGCGGAAATTTTTTTTCAGCGATTTATCAAAGCAGTACGATCAACGCTTTTCTTAATATGCTCATTCCCGATGCTGTACTCGTTGTTTCTATATGCCGTATGATGGTTATTATTCAGATTTCATCATTGGTATTTCGTACAACAACAACTATAGAAATAAAAGATGCCATATACAGCGTTGAAATAAAACTCCGTTCAGCCATAAAAAAAATCCCGTGTTTTAGGCATATTGATGAAAGAGTCCGGTTTGGAATCAGCATAGCTCTTACAATGAGCTTTATTTCGCAATTATTTGAATGCTGGAATAGGCTGGAACGGGCGTATAAAGCGCGCGGCGGAAAAAATAACGTGATGAAAATAAGAACCCTGCTTTTTGCGCTAATCTCACTTTCATTCTATGCCGCCGCTCAAAAAATCAAAGCGTTAAATGCCCGCGCTTTGTTGTAGCGGACAAACTCCGCGCGGCTTTTGCTGAATCCGTTTTTGTTACATTTCAAAAATCTTAATACCTTCATTTGAATAGTGCGCCTTTACCGGCTCTATAGATTTTTTTATTCTTTTTGCTTCTTCTTCTTCACACCAAATAACAAGCATAAAATTTTCTTCCGGCCAGACGGCGTCCCCCATATGCGGACCACAGCCGCCGACACCGTGTACAACAGGAAATTTTGTGTAGAATTTCGCCACGCCCTCTACACGTAAAGCCTCTAAAATATTTTCCTCTATGGAACGGTTTGCGATAATTTCAATACGTTTCATTTATCGTCCTCCTCATCATCATCGTCATCTTCCTGCCGTCTGCGCCACTTAGGTTTATTTTTCGGTTTACGCTCAAAAAGACGGCGGGGTTCATCTTCATCGTCCTCCTCATCATCGTTTGAGTCGGGAATTTTAGGCGCATTTTTTCGTTTTTGCGGCATTCCGGCCTTACTAAAATGTTCTTCTTCATGCTTTAATGACTCTTCATGGGTATGAAGCGCCGCCGAACGAGTTTGTATCCGCAGCTCTTTGCCTTTAAGACCCAGCGCGATGCCTTCACGCCGCGCTTCTCTACGCGCTTTTCTTTCGTCATCGTGTTTATTGAAAATCGCGTATATTGCCGGCATGAGGAATAATGTCATTACCGTACCAAAAGAGAGACCGCCAAAAACTGTTTTACCAATCGGCGCAACAAGCTCTGTTCCTTCACCAGGCACAAAAGCCAGCGGTGCCAAGCCTAACACTGTTGTAAGCGTTGACATAAGTATCGGACGAAGACGATTACCGGCGGCTTCAACACAGGCATCATGAAGACTATAACCGCGTTTACGCAGCAAATTCGTGTAATCAACGAGTACGATGCCGTTATTTACAATAACGCCCGCAAGTACTAGAATACCAACCGCAGTTAGTATGTTAAACTGCTCGCCGGTAATAAAATAAATCGCCGTAACGCCAATAAAACTCAGCGGTATTGTAAAAATGATAATGAACGGATCTTTAAAGCTTTCAAATAAACTTGCCATAACGCCGAAAAGTAAAAACAGTCCAATTATCAAAATCAACAAGAACGCAAGCATCAGCCTGGCCATGTCGGCATTATCCCCTGTAAACTCAATGACAACGCCGTCTTCAGCCGGAATTGATGAAGTAATCAGCGCGCGGACTTCCTGATCTATTTTATTCAAAGAAACTCCCGGCGTTGCTCCGGCGGTAACATGAATGACGCGGCTCTGATCTTCGCGGCTTATCGTTACCGGCCCGGTACCCTCAACTCCGCCGGCAAAACTTGAAACCGGTATTCGTTGTCCCAGAGAGTTCTTCACAAATATCCGGTCAAGCGCCGGACGCGAATTACGATCCGCTTCTTTATAACGCAATACAATATCATAGTCCTTGCCGGCGTCAGAATAACTTGTGGCGGTAAGGCCTCCAACCGCCGCCTTAATTTCATTACCTACAGTCAATGCGTTCACTCCCAGCGCATACATTCTTTGACGATCAAGCCGTATCTCATATTGAGGAAGCCCGTCCTGCATACTGACGCTGGGCTCTTTTGCATCAGGCATTTTTTCTTTCAAAAGCCGAACGATTTTGTCAGCGATTTCTTTGCCGTGTTTTAAATCATCAGTTTTAATTTGAATGTCAATCGGATTACCGCCCATGCCGCGCATACCGCCGTAACCGCCCTGAAAATTAAATACGACATCAGGGAACTGGGAAAAATATTTACGTATAATACCGGTAATTTCATCGGTGGAGAGTTTACGGTTTTTGTACTTCGGCAGCGTAATTTGAAGCGAACCGGAATTTGAGCCGCCGTCGCTGCCCCATCTTCTGCCGCCGGTTCCTGCGCTGACGGAAATCCGGTCGTAGACCGCTTTATCATCAATGGTGAGTTCCGGTTTAACCAGCGCTTCAAGCTTTAACAAGCTGTCACGCGTTGTTTCTAACGGCGTACCAAGCGGAAAAGTTGCGCTTACCGATACGCTGTCTTGTTCTTCCGCCGGCATAAAGATATATCCTACAAACATGACGGAGACGACGACAGCGGCAATAAATAACCCAAGCAAAACCAAAATCGTAAAAAATTTATGCCTCAGCACACGATCAACTGTTTTCCGGTACGCCTTCTCAAGAGAGCTTAAAGAATTTTCAAACAGGTTATCCCAGTACGCAAGTACGCCGGTCAGCGGACGCTGTTTACGGGTAACTAAGGGAAAAAAGTTTGAAGACAGCACCGGTACAAGGAAAATCGCGGTAAAAAGAGAAATGGATATTGAGATAACGATAGTAAACGCAAGTCCGGCAAACATTTCTCCGGGAATTTCCAGCATACTTTTAAACATCACCAGCGGCGCGAATACACATATAGTAGTCAATGTCGAAGCGACTATCGGGAGGATCATTTCCTGCAAACCTAACATCGCCGCAGGACGAAGTTTTGCGCCTTTTTCACGGTAATGATAGATATTCTCAAGAATGACAATCGAGTTATCAACAAGCATGCCAACGCCAAGGAAGAGTCCGGCCAGCGTCATCAGGTTCAACGTAAGTTTGGCAAAATACATCAGCATAATCGTGATGATAATCGATATAGGTATACTCACGCCGATAATCAGCGTGGGCTTAATCGAACGGAGAAATAAAAAAAGTACAATCATAGCCAAGATAACGCCGGAAAGAGCGCTGGATGTTACCGCATTGAGCGTACTTTTTATCTGATCGGTGCTGCTATACGTTTCGGTAATTTTAATATCTGCAGGAATTGACTCTTGGATTTGAGAGATTCGCCTGCGAAGCGTATCAACAACCTGCACGGAATTTTTACCGCTCTGTTTTTGCACCTGAATCCCGATTGACTTTTGCCCATTGGTATAACGGTAATTCGTTGGATCGGCGGAACTATCCGTTACATCGGCAAGGTCGCCCAACAGCACCGGAATAGTATGTCCTGACGCGCTCATCGGATTCGGCATATACGCGATAACCGTATTTCTAATGTCGTCAATAGTCTGATACTGCCCAATGGTCGTCAACACGTACGATACGTTATTATCGACCATTGTACCGGCGCCAATCTGCGCATTTTGCGCGGCAAGCATCTGCTGAATTTGCGTGATGGTAAGATTATACGCTTCAAGCCGCGTTTCATCAAAATCAACGCGAATAATACGCTGAAGTCCGCCGCTTACCGACGCGGCGGCAACTCCGGGACTCTGTTCCATGCGCGTTGAAATTGTATTCATCGCAATATCATAAAGTTCCCGCTGATCCCGTATATCGGAAGAGACGATAAAATTGATGATCGGCATCATCGCCGGGTCCATCTTAAATATAAGCGGCGAAGCAACCGTATCGGGAAGCGCACGCCGTACACGGTCAAGCGCGTCACGTACCGAATTCGCAGCGTCGCTCATATCCGTACCAAAAATAAATTCAAGCGTTATCTGGCTTGATCCCTGCGATGACTCGGAACTAATGCTGTTAAGGCTTGATACGCCGGAAAGCGCCTGCTCAAGCGGTCTTGTTACGGAACGCTCAACTTCGTCCGGCCCTGCGCCGCTGTACGTTGTCATTACCACAATATACGGCGGATTTATTTCGGGCAGCAGATCGACAGGCAGTTGAAAAAGCGCGAAGACGCCTAACCCGATAAGCAATACGAAGACGATTAAAAACGTTACTGGCCGTGAAATGATCGTTTTAGAAACACTCATGATGTACTCCTTAGCGCCGTTTTATTCGGCTTGCGGTTCGATATTTACGATATTCACACTGGCGCCGTCTGTCAGGAGACTCATGCCCTTATCAATAATTTCATCACCCGCCTGAAGTCCTGAAGTTATTTCGGCAACGTTATCGCTGATAATGCCGGTGGTAACTTCAACCTGACGGGCGGTTTTTATAGCAGCGCCGGTAGGCCCGGATGGCGCTCCTGCCGGTGCGCCGCCGCCGGTCTGAGCGGCGTCCGAATCCTGCTTCTTACCGGCGGCCTCCGCACCGGCCTCCGATATAATAAATACAACGCTTTTGCCTTGCCGCTGAACAATCGCCGACATGGGAATGGTAACCGCCTTATCTTTTTTTTCGGTTACGACCTTTACTTTGGCAAACATACCGGCCTTAAGCCGCGAACCCTGATTATCAACATTCACCTTTATCGACTCGGTTCTTGATACAGGATCAACGGTAGGGCTCACTTCCTGTACGCTGCCCCGGAATACTTCGTCAGGATACGCATCAAGCGTTATTTCACACTGCTGCCTGAGATTTACCTGAGAAATGAACCGCTCCGGCACAAAAAGCTGAATTTCCAGCGCGCCGCCGCCGGCGATTTTCACAAGGGGCGTAGATTGGCTTATCGTCATGCCGACCTCAGCCGGCACGGACGTTACCGTTCCAGAAATCGGCGCCTGCACGGTATGCTGGACATAGTTCATGCCGGGTTTGGACGGATCAACAAGGGCCAGCGCCTGCCCCCGCGCCACCCGTGCGCCGACAGAAACATATACGCGGGTAACTCTGCCCTGAGCATCCGAATATGCGTCAACCGTTGAACCGGACACTATATCGCCGGCAAGAACAAGGTACTTGGCAATATCGCCTTCAACAGCCTTTGTTGTAGTTACGGCAAAAATCTGATTACCGCCCTGTCCGCCGGGACCTCTTTTAACCGTACCTTTACCGCCGTTTTGTCCTGTCTGCGTGTTATTTTTTGCGGTCTCAAGCCTCTTGCATGAGCCGGAAAAAATGAACGCCGCGGCAAAAATAATTACAATACCTATTTTACTATACATATTTATTTACTCCCTTGTTTCTCTGCGTTTACTGATTCAACAACGTTCCGAACGGAACGCAAATCGCGTATTCAAGATCGATAATTCCAGAAAGGAAATTGAACTGCTGCTGTAATACGCCAAGCTGCGCCTGACGAAGCTGCTGTTCCACATTCTGCACCTCAAGAAAATCACGCAAGCCGGCGCGGAATGCGGCGAGTGTGTCTTCGTATGTTTTTTGAGCAAGCTCAACGGTCTTTAACTGGGCGGCAACCGATTCCCGCGCCTGACTGATTAAGAACACCGTGTTATAAACCTCAACTTCAGTCGCGTTAATAAGCTGGGCAAGATTGACATCCATACCGCGCAGCGTATCCTCCATGTCGCGCAGGTTTGACGCCTGCGTTGTAAACGGCAGTATACCGTTAAGGCTCCATGAAAGCGACAAACTGAGCGCGCCGCGGTCATTCCAGCGCGAGCCTGTCCAGTCGTCCTTAAACGGATCGCCGTTGAAAACCGGCGCGTAACTCCAGCCGAAGTCGACACTTGGCGTCCAAAGCTGATAGCGCATTGCGTTACGCGCCGTGCGCGTGGCGGCGATAGTAGCGCGCAATTCCTGGATTTCTATTTTCCGCGAGGCCGCTTCATTGATAAGCATTGCCATATCCAGCGGCAGGCTAAAATCCGCCCGTTCAACGGAACCAAAGTCGAACCCGGTATCGTAGGGCAGTCCCATAAACACGGCAAGATTCGCCATGGAGACCTTCATATTATTGCGCGCCTGATCGATAACGGGGATAAGGTTATCGCGGTTAAGCCGCGCCTGCATCAGCGTGAGCTCCGGCGAGAGGCCGGCGCGGTAATTTTCGCCGGCGGTTCGTACTTGTTCTTCGGCGAGGGCCAGGCTTTGTTCCTGCACAAAGAGGCTTTCCTGAGCAAGCGATAGTGACGCATAGAGTTTGCGGATATCGCGTTCAAGCTGAAATTTTGCCTTCTGATAGGTAATCTGGCCGGTTTCATACGTTTGCTTTAACTGCTTAATGCCTTCAAACATTGCAATATTGAGTTTTTGCCATTGAATCTGAAACGCGCCGTTCATTCCCCAGCGCGGGGATTCGCTTGTCGTATAGACAAACGCCCCGCCCGGGCCTATTCCTGCCGGCACTTTAGTTTCGGCAGCCTTATTCGCGCCGCTGAGCGAGCCTGAAACGGCGACAACCGGCAGGAATTGATTCCACGAAAGATCTGAGGGACGCTTTGTCTTTTCCATTGTTATCTTACTTGCCTGAAGGCTTAAATTGTTTTTCAGCGCAAGCTCCACCGCTTCTTCCACGCTGATCTTTCTTTTTTGCGGCGTTATAGCTTCCTGCTGCGCCCACACAAAACCGGCGCACAAAAAGAACGTTCCCGCCGCACACATAAAGTTTCTCATCCTGTATATCCCTCTAATAAAACCCAGCGCAATTCCCGAATACCTATTTATCATACCGGCTCCGTATCATTTGATTTTTGTTTTAGGCGCGACGGCGCGCGTTTTGCGTTATATGTATTATCGATAAAGACTGCCGTCAGCTTTAATAAGAAACATAATTGCAGGGTAAAAGTTACATTAAACGCGCATAAATAGACGCGGGGGGGGGGGGGCGAAGTTATTTGAGGCGAAATCCGCTCCGAAAAGCTTTGTTTGAGGATAATTCACCGTTTTATTGATAAGAAACCGCCGCTTCATAAGATGAGAGTACGGTAACGTAAGAGCGCGCGTACTGTCAAGCCCCCATCGCGTTAGTTACTGGAAACCCCGGCCGTCTTACGTACGGCGGCATCAATCAGTAAATGATTATTTAATCAAGAGATAGTGAAATTGAAACTATAAATTGAGACTGTTCCGGTGTTCTGTGGTTATAACCCAACCGTAGCCACAGGAATTGTGAACGAGCAATTTTAAGGCGCTTTTCTAGGCTCACGCGATGCCAGTCGCGTGGTTGGGGCTTGGTAGGCGCTTTTTTTTGTACTGCCTATTGGCGCCGGAGAGTAAGTAACCGGCCTTTTGTACTCAGTTTCGGCGGGGCAGGAGAAACGGGCAAGAGCAAGAGCTAAGCGAGAAACCACGTCTGAGGCGCGGAGGGAAAAGCATTGTCCAGAAAATGGGATGTATTGGATGCCGCTAGGCGGAACTGAAGCGCGATCTTTCCAACCGCGCTGTCTTTCCTCCCGTCAAAGCGGACAGGGGTTCGAGTCCCCTGCATCCCGAAAGTGAAAACGCAATGGAATCAGATATAGAAAGATTGTTTAGACCGGATGCGATGCTGGTAAAAAGTTATCAGGAGCGGCTTGGAGACGTGCTGAGAAATCCCGCCGGCGCGCCGCAGCGCATTATTGAATTAGGAGAATTACCCGCGGTGTACAGAGAGCTAGGGATAAAAGATAAAGAGTTGAAAATGAATAATAAAACAGTTGTAAAAGCTCTTGGTATTGATATAGGGATTAAAGACTTACATCTGCACAACGTTCCATTTGAAACGATGGAAAACTTGCTTACACATTTGTACAATCCTGAAGGAGTATTCAAATCTTTATCGACATCAAAAAATCCGAATTCATACATTGCGATTCTTGGCGCAAAATCAATAGATGGGAAACCAATAATTGCTATTTTGTCTCCTTCAAAAAATGATCGTGGTTTTACATTTATTCCGTCAGTTTATGAGAAAGATGATTTTGATAAATTTGTCCAATACATTCATAAAGAGGGAAAAGTTCTTTATATAAGAGACAAAGGCTCTGAGCTATGGGGCCGAACCCAATGTTCTCCTCTGCATAACTCAAAGCCTTATAAAACAAGGATACTGACGAGGGAAGATATAGTCAAGCGGGTGATGTTGAGGGAGCGTGAGGAAGAAGCGGAGGCTGAAGAGATACGCGCGCGCCGTGAGAAGCG
>JAITHJ010000032.1 GCA_031280035.1 Spirochaetaceae bacterium
GCGCGCGTTTGACATACAATCGATTGTATCGGGACTGGAAAATGCTCTATATAACCGGTAAACAACGCGGTACAGGCCGTCCACAGGCCCGCTGCCGCCGCGCGGACTCTTATTTCTCCTGCGGGGGGGGGGGAGCGAAAAGTACGGGGTTTAACGCGCCGGTTTTTGCCCGCGCAATGCCTTGTACACGCGCGCGGCGATAGGATAGTTCGTTATTTCCGCCTGCGCTGCAAGCGTTCCTCAACTTCATGATGGAATTATAACCCGCCGCCCTTTTTTGTGCAAGCGGGGTACGCTTGCGCGTATATATTTACTATTGTCAGTTTTTCATCGATTAGTTGCCCGTCGTTCATATCTTCCGTTAATAAATACTTACAACCGGAATTAAGGGCTGATACTATCATTAAACAGTCAAAATACCCATATCCATACTTCTTATGAGTCTCTAACGCTTGACTTATATGTTCTCTTTCAATCTTAGTAACAGCGCATTGTCCAATAATTTCTTCAACAGCTAATTTTATTTCATCAGTTGTCTTATTTAGTTTCTTTATACAAACATTACAAAATTCATTTAATACCTGCGTACTGATTATGCAGTCATAGGTATCCACAGCTGTTTGAGATATATTCCGTTTTTCAAATTCATCTACAGAATACAAATAAATCAATACATTGGTATCTATAAACGCTTTATCGTTCATTTGCCTCGTCTCTGTTAAACGTAAACCCTTTTGTTCGTATCTTCATTGCGGAAAAATGTTTTCTCTTGCCGCTATCCCGAACATCATCATCCGCAAGCACAATCACCTTTACAGGTGAAGAAATACCGTGTAAATACTGCTCTGGAATCCTAATTATCCCGTTATCTTCCACTACTGAATTAAATTCATACGTCCGCATATAATCCTCTCCATGCTATCCTATACAATAATCAAACATTATGTAACATCCGTTTTTTCCATCCCGCCGCCGGACCGCGGTAAAACTCTTACTCAAGCGATCCTCCATAAAAACCGACTATAAAGAACAAGGAGAACATTTATGGAAAGAATCTCAACGAATATGCCCAATGACGATATGCAATTCTACCTGCGTAGAAAAGAAGAAGGGCTTTCTAATATACAGGCCAAAATCGCCAACCAGACAAAACTGCGCGAGCTTGCCGATGACCCCATCGGCGCTTCGCACGCCGTGCGTTACGACTCGTACCTTACCCGTCTTGAACGCTTTGAAACGAATACCCAGAGCGCCCGTGAACACTACAAATTCGTTGACGATAAGCTCGGCGCGGCCAACGATATTGCTCAGAAGCTGCGCGAACTCGCCGTGCAGGGCGCTAACGGCGTCTATACTAAGGAAGATACCGCAAAAATGGCCGTGGAAATCAACGAGCTGCTCAAAGAACTCGTCTCTATCTCAAACTCAACAGACCCCAGCGGAGCGTTCGCCTTCGCCGGAGATAAGGTCTTTACCGAACCGTTCCGCATTGTTGAAGGCACGGTGGACGGACTGGAAGGCCCCGCGCCTATTCAAGTCGAATACCGCGGCGCAGGCGCGCACCGCCGTACCGAAATCACCGACAGAGCCTACGCCGACCTCGACCTCTCAGGCGGAGACGCTTTCTGGGCGGAGAAAATGCAGATAGCGTCCACCTTTGACGCCTCTGACTATCAGGTGCAGGAAAATACCTCAATCTTTGTTGACGGTATCGAAATACCCCTGTACACCGGAGATAACGTGCGTACCATCGCCGCAAAAATAAACGATTCCGCCGCGCCGGTTAAGGCCTTCATCGATGTCGATACCAAAGGCCTCGCCCTTGAAGGAACGGACGCGCACCTTATCACGCTGGAAGATAAAAACGGCTCCAGCGTCCTCAGAGACCTCGGCCTCATCCGCGCTAACTCCGAACAGGGCGCGCCAAACTGGAACGTCAGCGCCCATGTCTCAGGCGGCTCGCTCTTCGATGTCGCCATCCAGCTGCGGGACGCATTGCTGCGCGGCGATCAGGCCTTCGTGGGCGGACAATCCCTGGCCGGAATGGATCAGGCGCTGGCCAATCTCAGCACGCGGCGCACCAGCGTCGGCAGCAGACAGGAACGGGTCGAGGCCACATGGGCGCGGCTCAACCGCGAAATACAAGACATAAACGAATCGCTCAGCCGCGAAACAGGCCTCGATATGGCAAGCGCCGCTATGCAATTCGGCATGATGGATTTCTCGCACAAGGCCGCGCTTCAAACAGCCGCGCGTATCCTGCCGCAGACTTTGCTCGATTTTTTAAGATAATTATTCGCACAATACGGAGGCGTTTTATGAAAAAACTGATGATTGGTTTGTTGACGGCGGTATGCGTACTGGCCGTCTCCTGCTCAAAAGAAAACAAGAACGGAGAGGCCGTAACGCTTTCCGTGTATATGCAGATGGACTTGGCGCACCCTATGTCCGAATACTGGCCGGTTACGCTTGAAGCGTTCGCGCAAAAATATCCCGACATCAAACTTGAGTTCGATTACATATCCGGCGAACCGTTCCACGATAAATTTCAGGCAATGGCCGCCTCCGGCGATATTCCCGACCTGTTCACCTGCTACGCCGGAACGCGCTCAAGTTACCTGCTCAGCCGCGGCCTTGTCAAAGACCTCCGCCCGTATCTTGATGATCAATTCAAATCAAATTTCAACGGCGCAATCTGGGAGCCGCAGGGGCCAAACGGCGAAATCTACATAGTATCCCCCAATATCGCCGTCTGTACCGAAATATTCGTAAACACGAAACTGCAAAAACAACTCGGCCTTGACATGCCGCTGACGCTCGATGAAATGATCGCGCAGGCGCCGGAAATACGCAAAGCCGGCCTTACCCCGCTTATGTTCGCCAACAAAGCAAGCTGGCAGGCAACCTCACTGCTGCTGTCCACCCTCGTTGACAGAACAGCCGGACGCGCGTGGTTCGATGCCGCCATCTCCGGCGCGGCGGCGTTCTCAGACGCGCCTTTTGTCGACGCCCTGTCAATCATCAAGCGGATGGTCGATACGCAGCTATTCCCTCAGGGAGTAAACCAGCTTGAAGATCCGGAATCATGGGGCGCTTTTGTGCAGGGAAAAGCCGTCTATCTGCTGGAAGCCGGATGGCGCATTGCCGCGCTTAAAAACGCCGCCGCGCCGGAAGATTACGAACAGTATCAGGTTATACCGTTCCCCGCCGTCAACGGCGAGGTCAATAAAGGCTCAAGCGCAGGAACGCTCGGCGAAGCGCTCGCCATGAACGCGCATCTCTCAAAAGAAAAAGCGGACGCGGCGTGGAAATTCATCAGCTTTATTTACGGCGAAGAAGGCGCGGATATTCTGATGAAATACGGCTCGCTTCCTACGTACAAACTCGACTATTCGCGCTACGATATAGACGCGCTCAACAGACAGTACATTGAATTGACCGGCGTTCAGCCGCTCGGCTATGTCATCGATGGAAAAATGGACGGAGAAGGCGTTCACAATATCCTAGACTCAGGACTCCAAGCCGTCATGATGGGAACTAAAACCCCTGAAGAACTCGCTTCCGAATACGAAGCGTGGGTGGCCGCTAACGATCCGGTTAGAAAAAAATAAAGTATCAGCGTTAAGCGGCGCTCCTTTGTTCATCAGTAACAAATGCGCCGCATTATCACTATGCGTTACAACCGTTATAAACGGCTCAGTTATTATTCCCTGCTGCTTCCCGCGTTCTTAATCTACATCAGCGTAATTATATTCCCGCTGCTCTTCAGCTTCGCGCTCGGATTTACCCGCTGGAAAGGTTACGGCCCCCTCGAATTCATCGGCCTCGAAAACTATCTCCGTATGTTCAAAGACCCCGTGTTCTTAATGGGTATGCGTAATAATATTCTGATAGTTTTAGTTTCTCTGTTCGGACAAATACCGCTCGGCCTCTTTTTGGCGTATATGCTTTACCGTAAAATGGTACGGCGCACAGGCCTCTTCGAGGCGCTCATATTCCTTCCAATCACACTGTCTTCCGTCATTGTTGCACAGTTGTGGAATCGCGTCTTCTCTCCGGTAGGCATTGTCGCCGCAATAGTACGCGCGCTGACGGGCAATGCCGAATACGTCATGTCCATCGCGGAAAACAAACATCTCGCCATTGTACCTATTATGTTTGTCCTGCTCTGGCAGCATACAAGTCTCTATATGGTAATATTCCTTGCCAATATGCAAAGAATCCCCTCATCGGTAATAGAAGCCGCCCAGTTGGAAGGCGCTTCGGAAGGCAGGATTCTGCGTACCATAATTGCGCCGATGCTCGGACCTGTCATATTCATAAACTCAATCCTTGCCATATCAGGCAGCTTCAAATGCTTCGACCTTATCTACTCAATGACCAGCGGAGGGCCGGCGCATTATACGGAAGTAATAGCCGTCTATATGTACAATACAACCTTTGTATATCAAAACTACGGATACGGCAGCGCGTTGTCTATAATTATAATGCTGTTCATCCTTGTATCAATCCTGCTGACGCGCTGCGTCTCAAAAGCTTTCAGGATGGAATAAATGAACGCCATGAACTTAAAACGCGCGCCGCTTAACTGGCGTCTAGCAGCCTATCTTCTCTTTCTTATCTTCGCCGTCTTGACGCTATTCCCGCTGTTATGGCTGGGATACTCTTCCTTAAAACCTCATGCCGAAATAATGCTCCACCCGCTTATGCCGCCGTCAAATCCTTCCTTTAACAACTATATAAAAGCGTGGTCTACAGGCGGACTTGGCGGCGCGCTGCTCAACAGCTTTGTCTATACCATAACGGCTACAATCTCAACGCTCTTTCTGGCATTGGCGGCGGCATACGCAATTACAAAATTTCACTTCAAAAGCGCAGCTTTCTTTACCGGAGCTTTCGCTATGGGCATGATGATAACCGTCCATGCCGTCATTATCCCCCTATTCCTCATCGAACGCGCCGCCGGTCTTATCAACAGCAGGCTGGGAATTATCCTGCCGTACATCGCATTCGATCTGCCAATGTCTATCATGATCGCAATCTCATACATGAAAGGCATACCTGACGCGCTCTTGGAATCAGCCGAAATAGACGGCGCGCAGTACTGGTATGTCTTTTGGAAAATGATTATACCGCTTTGCGCCCCTGTCGCCGCGACAATGACAATACTCTCATTCCTCAGACACTGGAACGAATTCCTGTTCGTTCTTGTCTTTACTACAAAAACTTCCTTAAAAAGTCTGCCCGTAGCCATTACCCAGTTCGCAGGAAGACTCAATATAGAATACGGACTGCAATACGCCTCTCTTGTCATCGGCATACTGCCTATGATAATTTTTTACTGCGTCTTCCATAATCAGGTCATTAAAGGATTCGGTGAAGGAGCGTTAAAAGAATGAATAAAATGCGTATTATAACAGGCGGCATGAACCATGAATCAAATACACTGAACCCAATAATTACCGGAGCGGATGATTTTGTGGTTTTTTACGGAGATGACATTCTCAATAATGGAATGCTCCCCTCTTATTCATCAACAGGCATCATCGAAACATTAAAAAAAGAACAGGATTATGAAGTAATTCCAACCGTTTTTGCACGGGCCGTTCCAAACGGAATCGTATCGGCGCAGTTTTATCAGCATCTCAAAGATCAATTACTACAGCGTATCAAAGACGCTATCGTTTTAGGGCCGGTTGACGGATTGTGTTTTGCCCTTCATGGTTCAATGAAAGTCGAAGGATTAGGCTGCGCCGAAGGAGACCTTGTCCGTGCAATCCGCCGCTTGCTGCCGGACATCCCTTTTACGGCGGCGCTGGATATGCACGCTACGATAACAGCGGATATGCTTGACTGCATTGACGGCTTTGCCGGCTACAAAACCGCACCTCATACGGATTGCCGTGAAACAGGCGCATCCGCCGCCCGTATCCTTATCGAAAGCCTTAAAACAGGAAAAAAGCCCTCTACATCATACTGCCGTATTCCAATGCTTATAGCCGGAGAAAAATCAGAATCCGAAGCGCAGCCTATGCGCGGCCTTATCGAAATGTGCCGCCGCGCCGAGAAACAGCCCGGCGTCATGGCCGCCTCCTTTTTGCTGGGCTTCCCGTGGGCCGATGACGAAAACAATGCGGTTTCCGCGCTTGTAACAAGCATTGACAACAAAGAAAATGCAGATAAAACAGCCCGTGAACTGGCGTGCGCTTTCTGGAATAGACGCAAAGACTTTACCTTTCGCGGCGAATTTTATGACTCGCTGACAGCCGTTAAGACCGCATACAAGGCCGTGCTTGACGAAAAACAATCGCCGGTTTTTGTCTCAGATTCCGGCGATAATCCTACGGCAGGCGCCGCCGGCGATGCAACAGACTTATTCGAAAAAATTCTTGAAACAATTGAAACAGCGGAACAACTCCCAACCCCGCTGCTATACAGCGGGTTCTATGACGCTGCCGCAGCCGCTGCCTGTGTGGCCGCAGGGCCAGGCGCGGTTATCGATATTACGCTTGGCGGAAATTGGGATACCATCAACGGAAAAAAGATTTCATTAAAAGTTGAAGTAAAAAAAGTTGTACGTACGTTTGGGATATACTCCTCTGATATAGCGCTGGTAGCTTTTAGAAATATACTCATCGCCATTACGTCAAAACATATCGGTTTTGGCGATGAAGAACTTCTGCCCGCTCTTGAAATTAACGCCGCGCATTACTGTCTTATAGTAGTAAAGCTCGGTTACTTGGAGCCTTGTTTTCGTACTATAGCCGCACGCTCAATTATGGCAGCTTCGCGCGGCTGCTCCAACGAATTACTCGAAACAATCCCTTACAAAAAACTACGGCGGCCACTCTATCCTCTCGATCCCGAAATGGAATGGCAGCCTGACTAACAGCCGGACTACAGGATACATGACTATATAACAGGCCGTACAATGAAAAAACCAATTCTTTTTTTAGCATCCTTAATACTTTCCTCTGAATGGACTATCGCGCACGCGCAGAACGTAATACAAAAAAATGAAATCACCGTTATAGAAGATTTTAAAAGCGCCGTCATAAACCATGATAAATGGAGCGGTAACGCAGTAATCATCGACTCCAAAACTGAATTTAATAAGGATATTATAGACTGCGGCCCAAAACTTGCCAAATTAAGCGTCATGGAAAAAGGAAAAGTAACGCTCGTTTTCTCAAAACTTACCGTTAAAGAAGCCTCAATTTTAAGCTTCAGATATAGAACGGAACTCCTTTCGCAATTCGGACAGACGGCAAAATTCTACGTCAATAATACCGAACGGGCCGTCATGGACGGCGCTGCGCTGGGATGGCGTATCGAACGAATTTCGCTGCCCGCGGGCGAGTATAATCTGCGTTTTGAAACGGAAAACGTGCGCGGAATAAAAATCGTCGGTGGACATAACGCACTCTATATTGATGAAATAACCTTGTTCCCCGATAAAATATCATCAATAGTTTTGCGGCCTCGCGGCGAACAGCATACCTATATCGGCGCGCAAGGCTCTGAAAAACTGCGCTTTAAGGCCGAAGCGCTTCTTCCAGACGGCTTCCCAAAGCAGGACGCCGGAAAATTCGTCTATTCAGCGTCAGACGGCGCCATCGATAAGGACGGATTTTGGACTCCAGCCTCAACAGGCAATTTTACCGTTACAGCGACTCTCGGAAATTTCTCCGTAATAAGCAGCCGGATTGTCGTACACAGCGGCGACTTCCTAAAACAGCCGTTCAAATATCAGGGAACCGGAAAAACATACAAAGGCTATACAGGAGGCGCGCGCGCGGAAACGGCTGTTCCAATGCCCGCCCGTAAAACGCTGACAATTACAAATCCGCAAACCGCCGAATTTGAAGCCGATGGTTTTTTTCTGCTGGAAGGCATCGTAAATAATCCAAAAGGGAAAAATTATGCGCGTATTCTTGTACGTAAAATAGATGATACAAAAGAAGAAGGTATTGTAAACGTAAAAAATTCTACACCGCAAAAACTGGAAACATGGTATATCGTCAAAGATACATTCGCGCGCCGGATTTGGTTGCCTTTTGGACGCGGCGCGTACAGAATAGAACTGATCGAATTCGACTCGGCTTTGGTAACGACTCCGCCAAACGGTGAAGGAATGTTCAGAGGAGGTTCATATTCGCAGGAACCGCTTGCTTTTACCGTCTACAACACGCGCGAAGAAACCGGCGTTGACGGAGACGGACGCTGGATATATCCGTCATTCAATATTCAAAGTGATGATTTCCGCATTGAAAACCTTGCAAATGATATAACTTTTGGCATAAAGACAGATTATGAAAAAATACGCGCCATCCACGATCATGCTGTTTCCAGCTTAAAATACGATACTATCTCGTTCAGTAACAGCGGACATTCTCGCAAAATGGATGCGCTTTCAGTCCTCAATAACGGAACAGCCGTTTGTGACGGATATTCAAACCTGAGCGCCGCGCTGTTACGATGCGCAGGAATTCCATGCAGAATAACCGTCAACAAAGCACTATTGCACAGCTGGAATCAGGTATGGATAAACAATACATGGAAATTGTACGACGCGACATGGGATGACCTTGTTCCTGACAAGGGACCGGATGTTATTCAACATACGTACTTTTTACTTGATTCATTGTCCGGCGGCGATACAAGACACCGCGGCAGCGGAATTGTAATAATTGGGGATGTTGAGTAAGGCGTTTGCTCTTTTATCAAAAAACGCTCCAATTAAAACTAAAAACAAATCGCTTACCGCCAATATTTACCTGTTTAAACCTGTTTGACTTATTGAAAAAATTATTATAGAATTGTATGGATAATGTCGGATAGCATGTATAAAAATAGGTGTACCAGTGAGTAGGCGGGATTTCCCTAGAATTCATTTTTACGATCAGGACTTTGTCGATATCTATGACAGAACATGGGCGTGGATACAAGATTGCTGGGACAAAACCGCTGATGACAGCGTTATAAATGGAAAGTTTTTTTCCTATCCCGGCAGCCCTCTGTTGACTCAAATGGACGCAATATTTTCATCGTTTTTTCTTGTATATTCAAACCGAATATTTCAGGCAAACGCAACGTTGGATATGCTTTATGAACGGCAGGAAACAAATGGCGCAATTCGCTGCGCGTATGATATTCAAACTGGCAAATTTCAAAAAACCGCAGATAATCCTGAAGGAGTAGGTATGCCGCTTTTTGCGTGGGCGGAGCACAACCTTTACCACAAAGCGGCAAACAAAAAACGCATAAAAGAAGTATTGCCTATTCTTAATCACTATAACAATTGGATTGAAACGACGTTTAAGCGGGAGAATGGATTATATGAGGCTCCTTGGATAGCAACAGGAATGTTTAATGCTCCGCGCGAGAACACAGTCTATCCTGTTGATTTCAACGCGATGGTCGCAATAAATGTACTTTACATGGCTACTATTGCCGACATTCTGAACGACAAAGATTCGAGCTTTCGGTATAAAAAACAATATTTTTCATTAAAAACCCGCATAAACAGTTTCATGTGGGATAATGATGATGGGTTTTACTATGATTTAGACAAAAATGCCCAGAAAATTAAAGTAAAAACTATCGCTTCTTATTGGACGCTTCTTGCTGAAATACCAAACGAAGAAAAAGCGGATCAATTTATTGCAAAATTGCAGGACACCGATGTTTTTGGAACGGCGCATCCTTTCCCATCAGTTGCGGTGAACGAGAAATCGTATAGTGCGGCAGGCGACGGTTATCGCGGGTCTGTTTTTCCCCATCTTAATTTTATGGTGATCAAAGGACTTGAACGATACCAGCGGTGGGCATTGGCGCGAGAATCTGCAATAAGGCATCTTTACTTTATACTTGATTCAATGAATCGCAGTGAAAACGGATCTCATAACGATATGCTGTACGAAGCGTATCTCCCGTCAAAAGAAGGAGCAGCCGGCTGGTCGTCCAAACCGCCTGAGGGACTGGTTTTTCCACGCCAGCATTATCTAACTTTTGATGCGCTTTCCACAATCTGCCTTACTGTAGAAAATATAGTTGGATTAAAAATTTCATTGCCTCGTAAAACAGTAGACTGGATAATTCCAAACATGGAAATAATGGGAATTGAGAATCTTTCATTAAAGAAAAATTTAATCACAATTCTCTCAAACAAATCAGGCCGCGGCTGGGAAATTCGCATGGAAAGCGAAAAGCTTTATTATTTTACAATAAATATCCTTAACAAAAAGAAAAAGACTCTGCCAATTCCATCCGGCAAGTGTTCAATGCTTATTGATAAACTGTAATAACAACCGCATACAATCAGCTTGTAACAGAACAATATAAAAATATCAGCCGTCCGGTTCAAAACAAACTGAACCTTGACATTCTAAACCATTCCAAACGTTTTATTCTTTTCCAGCGCTATATATGACAGAGCCGCCCAAAAAGTACCGTGAAAGCATGATAAACATAATAATAACAGGAATACTTGCCAAAAAAGCGACAGCCATCATTGCTCCTTCATCGGCAAACTTTTCCTCAGCAAAACTTACAATATACGCGGGAATTGTTTTGAGTTTCTTGTCCTGAGCAACCATCAACGGCCAAAGAAGGTTGTCCCATTGCTGCCGAAAAGAAAGTATAGCCAAACTTGCCAGCGCCGGTCCCGAATTCACAAGAACCATTTTGAAGAAAATACCAGTTTCCGTACAACCGTCAATACGCGCGGCTTCCATTATATCTGATGGAAAAGTCTGCAGATACTGGCGCATCATGAACACGCCAAAAGCATTCATCAAGAACGGGACAATAAGGCCTGCATACGTGTTTTGCAAATGCAGATTCAATACTACCATATAAAGCGGTACCATTATTGTTTCAAACGGTATCATCATTGTCATCATCATCGCCATAAAAACAACATTTCTGCCTTTGAACCGAAATTTTGCAAGACCATATCCCGTCAGTGATGACAAAATAACCGTAGTAAACGCAACAGTTACTGAAACAAAAAGCGAATTAAATACATTACGAATAAACATAAAATTGCCGTCATTACCTGCAATGGCTTTGTAAAAGTTAATCCACTCAATATGGCTGGGTATCCAGCGATATGGCATTTTTGTTATTTCAGTTGAAGACATCAATGATGCCGTAATCATAAATCCAAGCGGCAGCAAAATAAACGCCGCGCAAAGCGTTAAACAAGCATTTATTATACAACCAAGCATCTTGTCAAAATTATTTGATTTCATTAAACACCCCGCATCCGTTTAATACGTTACATCATCACTTTTTGAAACACGGAACTGAATTACCGTAAGAATGAGCATCGTAAAAAAAAGAAGAATGCTCATCACCGAAGCGCGTCCTACATTATACTCACGCATTGCTGTTGTATAAATGCTCATTGTAATTACATCAATAGGAGAACGCGGCGCACCCTGCTGAACGAACAGATACTGCGTAGAAAATGTTTTCAGGCATTGCAGCATTGCCATTATCGATACAAGCGTTGTTGTTGGTTTAAGAAGCGGCAGGGTAATCTTAAAAAAAACATCAATACGATTAGCGCCGTCTATTCTTGCGCCTTCATAAATCACCTGCGGGATTTTAGTAAGCCCTGTAATAAATAGAATTGTAAAATAACCGACATATTTCCAAAAATATACTATCATTGTTGATATTTGCGCCATTGTTTCACTGGAAAGCCATCTGCGGTCAATTCCGCTTGTAAGCAGGACAGCGTTCAGTATTTGATTGGCAATTCCGGTAGGCTGGAATATTATCATCCAGATAAGCGCCGCCACCGCCGAAGAAAGCACCGCCGGTGAATAAAAAACAAGCTGCCACCCCCCCCCTTCCTTGCCTCGTGACGTGATTAGTACCGCAAGAAGAAGGCTCATCATTACAAGCGGAATAAATGTCCCCAGCGAAAAAATAGCTGTTGCCCGTACAGAATTCCAAAACGATGGAGAACTGAGAACCGAAATATAATTTTGCAGTCCTATAAACACCGGAGGAACAAGTGAAATCATATTCTTCCGGTGAAAACTCATCACAAAAGCGTTTATTATGGGGAAAAATGAAAAAAGCGTGAAGAAAAGAATCGCCGGAGCTACAAAAATCATGCCCCAGCGTGAAAGCCTTCGCTCTATACCTCCATTCTTATACAATTACTATTCCTCTTCGTTCAGAATAATTTGAGCCTGTTTTTTCAAATTAGCGTAAGCATCCTGCGGAGTTACGCTTGTGGACATCACCTCAACTATAGCGTTATGAATAAGCTCATTCAGTCTCCAGCTAAAACCTGAATGATAAACAACATTCGCGTATTTAAGATCCTCAGTAAATACACTGGTATACGGCATACTTTTATAAAGCTCTCCCTCCATAACGGCTTTTGACGGCTGAACAAGCGCTACTTTGTCAAGATATTCATTTCCGTGGCTTAACATGAAGTGGACAAACTTCCACGCTTCAATCTGCTCCCGTTCAGATATTTGCGAATTAACCATATAGTACTGAAAATAATACGTATTACTGATATGCCTGCCGCCCTCAAATACCGGATACGGAATGACCGCCCAGTCATCGCTGTTGAAGAAACTTTCATTTGATGTTCTCATGCGCGCTTCCTGATATACGCCGGAAAGATGCATCGCCACTTCGTCTTTGTCGTTGTCAAACATACGGCGGACGGCGGTCATTGAAGGAGAACCAAGATTTTTCCCGCCCGGCCCCCATTCTTTCATGAATGAAAGCGCTTTTATCCATGCGGCTTCGCCTACAATGGCTTCTTTGCCGTCATCGCTTATCAATTTGCCTCCAAGTTGTTCCACCATCGGAATCCAGCTGATAAGCCAATCGCCGTAACGAAAGTCAAATCCGCGGCGAATAATAATGTCGCCATTGCGCTGTACAATTTTTTCTGAAGCGGACATCATTTCTTCCCATGTTTTAGGGTAATTTTCAGGATCAAGACCTGCATTACGGAACATTTTTTTATTTATATATACACAATAATGGCACATTTCAAGAGGCAGTCCGTAAATTTTCCCTTTTTTACCGAATAATTTTCCATCCGAATCCGTAACAGGAGCGAGCATTCCAGGCAAATACGTCGCTTCTAGTTCCGCTTCATTTTTATAGCCGAGCTCCGTTACCGGAATAGGCGCGGTGAGACCCTGTACAAATATCGGATATGCCTTTTGTAACTCCAAATTCCAGATTGACGGCGCGTTTTTAGCCGCATAAGCCGCCGGAATTATGTCTTGTATCTTTGTTGAAGGATAAACCGAATACGTTATCGTTACATTGGGATGTTCAGCCATATATGTTCTAGCGAATTCCTCTTCCATAATTTGCCTATTAGGATCCTCATGTGTCCAAAGACTAAGCGTTACCGGAGAATTATCCGGCGTTTTATTTCCACATGACAGAAACAGAACAGCGCCCACTGCCGCCGCCGCTTTCAATTTTTTTATCGTACGATTTTCTTTCATAAACAATTACACCTCTAGGGAAAGATTATATGCGTTTTGTTTGTTTTATGCAATACGGGCAATAGGCTGAAGAGACAGGCTTATTACTGCGCACTGCAAAAGGCGCAATACTAGGTACTTGAAACATCAGATTTTTTTATATAAACTGTAAAAAATATAAAAAATTTGATGTTTTTTTTAAGGAAGTAATCATGTATTCATTTATTCTACCATTTCTTGTTGCTCAGCCAACGGGCGCGGAGGGCGGACAGCCCGGCGCTATGGGCAGCCTGCTCCAGTTTTTGCCGTTTGTCCTTATAATTGCTATTTTTTACTTTTTAATCATCAGGCCG
This sequence comes from Spirochaetaceae bacterium, assembly GCA_031280035.1. Classification (GTDB taxonomy): domain Bacteria; phylum Spirochaetota; class Spirochaetia; order Treponematales; family Breznakiellaceae; genus JAIRPU01. The sequence continues at coordinate 13,838 of JAITHJ010000032.1, forward strand.
CAAAACAAAAAACAAAAAGAAACCCAAAAAATGCTTGCCGCTTTGAAAAAAGGCGATAAGATTGAAACTATTGGGGGAATTCACGGAACTATATCTCAGGTAAAAGAAAAAACCGTTATTGTAAAAGTTGACGATACTACTAAAATTGAATTCAACCGCACCGCGGTAGCTACTATAACAGATGTATCAACAGACGTATCAACAGAAACTGAATCTGCAAAAGAAGATGCCGTCCAAGACAACAAAAAATCCATTGGCGCAGATAAAAAAAGCACGGGAAAAAAAACAAAGTAAAAACCTGCTCCCGCGCTTGAATTTTAACGGAGTATTTTAATGAGTAAGCGATATAGATTTTCAGTAGTCTTATTGGTAATGGGTCTGTGTTTCTGGTTTCTTTACCCAACAATCAAATGGTATTTTCTAATTTCACCTGAAGACAAGCAGCTTGCCCTTCAAACACGTGAAGAGATTCGAAATAACGCTGCAAAAAAGGCGTCTGTAGACTATCAGCGGCTCTACAACGCAGCAGATGCAGGAGAAGATCTGCCTAAAGACCTAGACTATCTTATTGCACAGGCAAAAACGGAACGTGAAGCGCGGAATATGCCAAATCCGGACAAGTGGGATGCTAAAGAGACATTATTGAGCTTTGACGACAAAGAAATGGCATGGAAAACCATAGAAAATCATATATCAAAATATATTCTTGACTTAAAAGCTCTTCAAAAAAGCACTGTCCAAATGGGACTTGATCTTTCCGGTGGAATTTCCATTGTTTTACAGGCAGATCTGTCCACTTATGAAAAAAAACTTGGACACAAGGCCTCCGAGACCGAACGCAATGACGCTATGGAACAGGCAATGGAAGTCCTCAACAACAGAATTGACCGTTTTGGATTGACGGAACCGGTTATCAGACGGCAGGGAACGGATCAAATTTATATTGAAATACCGGGCACACAGGATCCGGAGCGTATCAATGATATAATTAGAGGCAAAGGGAGTCTTACGTTTCATATAGTTGATACTGAGGCAACGTCAAAATTCGCAGCCTATTATGCGGCAAATTACGGTTCAGTTTTTGATCAGGATAAGAAACTAATCGATCCTTCGATAATCCCTGATGACTGTGAAATCGCCGGAAGCTATGTAAAAGACGCTTATGGTATTGATGAATTTGACAGATATCAAGTAATAAAAAAAGCAGTTGGGCTTGACGGTACGCATATAAAGGGCGCCTCTACCGAACGCGATGAGACTGAAAACAAACCGCACGTCATAGTAGAGCTTGATGAAGAAGGCGGTAAAATATTCTGGGATCTGACGTCGAATAATGTCGGCAAGCCGCTTGCTATAGTACTTGATGACAAAATCCGGTCTACGGCGACAATTCGTGAAGGTATTCGCAGCAGGGTGAGTATTTCTGGTTTCAATGCTGATGAAGCAAATAATCTTGCCACGATGCTGCGAACCGCCGCGCTTCCCGTTGAACTTGAAATAAGCAATCAGCAAAACATAGGCGCATCGATGGGCGCGGACGTCATAAAACAAGGGCTTTACGCTCTTACAGGCGGTCTTGCGGCAGTAATGATATTTATTTTGTTTTTTTACAGGACAGCGGGCATTAACGCGGTTATCGCCCAAATACTCAACATTTATATCATGTTCAGTGTGCTATCCGTATTTCATTTTACGCTGACTCTGCCAAGTATTGCGGGGTTTATTCTCACTATCGGCATGGCCGTTGACGCAAACGTTATTATATTTGAACGAATGAAAGAAGAACTGCGGCTTGGCAAAACACGCAAATCTGTAGTTCAGGCCGGTTTTGACAAAGCGTTTTGGGCGATTATGGACTCGAATATCACTACGTTCATTGCAGCGGTATTTCTGTCTAAGCTCGGTTCAGGCCCGATTCAGGGCTTTGCGGTAAGCCTTGCTATCGGCGTGTTCAGTTCGGTATTCACGGCGCTGTTTGTCTCACGGCTGATATTCGACTTCGGCACCGACGTGCTGCACAGCAAGAAGCTTTCGGTCAGTTGGAGGATAAAATAATGAAGCGGATTATCAAATTTTCGCGCTTTTTTTTACCTGCGGTTATACTTTCAGCGCTGCTGACCGCAGCGGGCATTGCGGGGTATATTTTCCGCGGAGGTTTTAATCTTGGCGTCGACTTTAAGGCCGGCCTGCTGCAAGAAATTCAACTTGCGCCAAGAGCGGTCGCCATTACCTATTCCAGAGAAGGCAATGCTGTAATAAACTTCAGTCAGAATGGAATTCGCGTAATAGTAACCAGTACAGAAGCGCAAAACAAATCATACTATTTCGATTTTGCTTCCTACAATAAAATTGGACTGCTGATTTCAGCCATGAAAAAAGATCTGCCTGATCTTAGCGCTGAATTTTATTCATCGGAAGATGTATCGTCTTCATGGCTTATTGAAAGTGTGCAAGAAGCTCCTCAATTAGGCGTAAAACCGTATATTTTGCATTACCTTAATCCAGATAGTTCTCCCGTTGAAATAAGAGAACTGCGTTCCGCGCTTGCTCCGCTCGGAGAGGCGTCTGTACAGGGGCTGGGAAATCCCTCCGAACGAAAGTTTATGATACGTCTAGAAAACGACAGCGAAACAACTCAAGCCGACGGCAAAACAGCCGGTGTTATAACTGCGCTTGAATCAAAGTTCGGCGAAGGCAATGTCGCGTTAAAAAGTTCGAATTATGTAGGATCACGTTTTTCAAAACAGCTTCAGGAACAGGCGGGACTTTTGATGGCTCTTACGCTGCTTTTGATTCTTTTATACTCGTGTATTCGTTTTAAACCACAATTTGCGGTTGGCGCCGTACTTGCTACTGCTCATGACGCTTTAATGATGATGGCGTTTATAGCATGGACTCAAATGGAATTTAACACCACAACAATTGCGGCAATTTTAACTATACTCGGCTATTCAATCAATGATACGATAGTTGTATTTGATCGCGTCCGTGAAACAAGCCGTCTTTTTCATAACGATAGTTTCTCCAGCATACTCAATCGCTCGTTGACTGAAACATTTTCGCGTACAATCATAACAACATTTACAACAATGCTTGCTGTTATGGCGTTATTTATTTTTACCACAGGCTCGATGAAAGATTTTGCGTTGGCGCTATTGGTTGGCATGATTTCCGGCGTGTATTCAACTATATTCATAGCGTCATCATGGGTGTATTTTTATGAAAAGATAAAAAACTCAAAGACAGAAAAAGACAGGAGTGTATTTGTTGACGTACCTTGACATTTTACGCGGTTTTATAAAAAATCATTATCTAAGGAAAAATGAATGAAGACTATCTTTGTAAAACCTGCTGATATAAAGCGGGATTGGTTTTTAATTGATGCTGACGGCAAAATGCTGGGCAGACTTGCCGCTAAGGCGGCCGGCATAGTAAGGGGCAAAGAAAAAGCTGTTTTTGCTCCTCACCAAGAAACAGGTGATTTTGTGGTAATAATAAACGCATCTAAAATAACGATAAGCGGCAGAAAGCGGGAACAGAAGCTTTATAGACACCATACCGGTTATCCGGGAGGGCTAAAATCAGAAGTTTACGAAAGTCTTGCGGAACGCCGTCCTTCGGAACCTTTGCGCAGGGCTATTCACGGTATGCTGCCTAAAGGCCCGTTAGGACGCAGGCTGCTTAAGAATGTAAAAATTTATGAAGGAATTGAACATCCGCATAAAGCTCAGAATCCTCAAAAAATAGAGCTATAGGAGAATATATGAAGAATCTTGGCATTGGAACTGGAAGAAGAAAAACCTCAGTTGCCCGCGTTTATTTACGGGATGGTAATGGGAAGGTTACTGTAAACGGCAAAGAATTAAATGAATACTTTTTTCAGGGCGAGCATTCGTATATTGTTCGACAGCCGCTGCTGGTTACATCAACTGAACAAAAATTCGACATTATTATAAATGTTTACGGCGGGGGCATTAACGGACAGGCAAGCGCGTGCAGACATGGTCTTGCGCGGGCATTATGTCAGTTTGACAACGAAAATTACGTAAGCCTCCGTAACAACGGTTTTCTTACCCGCGACTCTCGTATGGTCGAAAGAAAAAAATACGGCCAGCGCGGCGCGCGTAGACGTTTTCAGTTTTCAAAACGCTAGTTGGCCGAACACGAACAAACGGTACACGATGCCGAGAAAACCGCTTTGCGGCTTATTGCGCGTGCGGAACAGTCGAAGATGAATCTTCTTAAAAAACTTCGCGTGCGGGGTTTTTCGTCTAGCATTGTAAAAAAGGCGGTTCAACAATTGTGCGAAACCGGCATGGTCGATGATGCGCGTTATGCGTTTTTATGGACAGCTGCGCGCATAAACCGTAAAATTGAAAGTCCCCGCAGCCTTATAATGCTGCTTAGAAACAGGGGAATACCGCCTCAAACAGCAGCGCATGCTGTAAGAAAAGCGCTGGAGAGCGCCGGTGAAATAGAATTCTTGCGTAAATACCTTGTAAAGGAAAAAAATGTATCCCACAATCTATTATCAAAACAAAAACTTCTCGCCGAAGGATTCAGTACAATTGCTATAGAAACAGTTATTGAAGAAGATTAAATTTCACGATATTGCAAAATACCAAGCTTATCAAGGCGAGCTTGATGAACTGCGAGCCTTAGTTTAAACTCCTCAAAATTTTTTGATTTGTCATTTGACCAGAACGCTTCGGCAAGTGCACAGATTCTGGGAAAGGTCATATACTCAGCAATTTTTCCGGCATAGATAAGTTCCGTCCAAAGATTTCCCTGTCCACCCAATACAAACTGCGCCGCATCATTGTTCAGATTTTGCCCAATAAGATTAAGACTCCAGCTTTGAAAAAGCGTATTGACGCTAAGCCGGCCAGGCTCTTCAAGTTCGTCGGCGTTTTTGTAATCAAGATAGCATCCTTCATTATTCGGCGTCATAATTACGCGGTGTCCCATCAGAGCGGCTTTGCTGCCGCCTTCACGGCCGCGCCATGACATAACAATAAGATTTTCTGGAAGCGGAAATTTTTCTGTGTTTTCAAGAACTTCATCCCACGCCAGCACCGTCTTGCCGTATTCTTTCAACATTGAAGCAAACCGTGACGTCATCCAGCTTTGCAATCCGGCATGATTTGAAAGCCCAAGCTTTGCAACACGCTGTCCGCACTTAGGACATTTTGCCCAACGTGTAGACGGAACTTCATCGCCGCCGATATGCACAAATTGGGATGGAAAAAGCCGTACAACCGAATCAAAAACAGAAGCCGCAAAATCAAAAACGGCATCATTACCAGCGCAGAGCACGTCATGAAAAACACCAAAACGGTCTTCCACATGATAAGGGCCTCCTGTACAGCCTAAGCTGGGATAAGCGGCAAGAATTGCGCTGGCATGCCCCGGAAAATCGATTTCCGGCACAACATCAATATGCCGCGCAGCGGCAAACGTTACAATATCCCGAATATCATCTTCAGTATAAAAGCCGCCTGTAAGCCTGTCTTCATGGCGGTACTCCCGCCGGAATGCGCCGGTTTCAGTAAGCTTTGGCAGTCCGTTTACAGGCAGCCGCCATCCCTGATCATCGGTAAGATGCCAGTGGAAGATATTGACATGGTGGAGAGACAGCGCGTCAATCATTCGTTTGATAAAATTCGTAGAAAAGAAATTACGTGAACAATCAAGCATATATCCACGCCATGGAAAACGAGGATAATCTTCAATTACGCCGCATGGAATTTTAAGTACGCCGTTATCATAGCAGGATAAAATAAGTTGACGCAGCGTTTGTAGTCCGTGATAAGCTCCTGCGCCCGTAGCAGCGCGAATACTGACGCCGTCGGCATCTATTTTAAGCCGGTACGCCTCAAGCGGCATATCATCTTTAATAAGCTTAATAACGGCGGAACCGGCCATCTGCCCAAAATCACGCATCTGATCAGCAAATACGCGCGCCTCATTGTTAAAATCTGATACAGAATCAAAGGCGATATTCGGTATTCCCGGACATTCAAAAGAACCTGTTAAACAGCAAACTGATGCGGGACGGGGAATAATAGAATACTCTGTCATTATTTTAGGCTAATGCTTTTTTTACCGTACATCAAGACGCTTCACCACTGATTTAAGACCTGCAATCCCCGCTCCCGCTGCCTCGTTCTAAATTAAAGCGCGGATGTGTAAATCAATTCCAGCATTCAATATCAGACGTTATTTCAGGTATTGAATTTTTGGTAAATACAGGCGGCTTGCCGGATTTTTTCTGTTTTTCGTAATCTTTCAGCGATTTAACAGCAACCGGTGAAATAGCTGTTATCGCAATTAAGTTTATAATCGCCATTAGCGCCATAGTAAAATCAGCGAACGCCCAAACCATATTAAGGCTTGCCACAGAACCAGCCATTATAAAAACAATTACAAGAACCCTGAAAATGCTCAAATAAACCTTTCTTGAACTCAAAAATGAAAGATTGGTTTCACCATAAAAATAATTACCAATGACAGAACTCCATGCAAATAAAAATATGCACACAGCAACAAAAATCTGAGCGCCGGGAATACTGTATTCCAAAGCTATTTGCGTAAACTGAATACCGGTAACAGAAAGTTCTTCAGTATTGGTCTGGGCAATGTACACAAGCAAAATGAACGCCGTTGCACTGCAAATCAGCATTGTATCAAAAAATACTCCAAGCGTTTGGATAAATCCCTGCTTTGCCGGATGCGATGTATGCGCCGCGGCAGCAGCGTTTGGTACGCTGCCCATACCGGCTTCATTTGAAAAAAGACCGCGTTTTATGCCAAAAAGAATGGCTGAACCAAATGTTCCTCCCAAAAATTGTTTTATTCCAAATGCGCTTTCAAAAATCATCGTAAATACGACCGGTATATATTTTATATTTATAATAACAACAAAAAGAGCACAGGCCATATAAAGAATTGCCATAACAGGAACTATCATTGATGAAATATCGGCAATCCGCTTTAAGCCGCCAAATATAACAAGACCAGTTATAACGCTTAATACAAGTCCGATATACACCGGTTTTATGCCAAATGCCTTCTGACATGCGCCTGCTATAGTATTTGCCTGTGTCGCGTTAAATGCAAATCCAAATGTAAACATAATAAGAAATACAAAAATAACACCCATCCAGCGTTGTTTAAGAGCTTTCTCCATATAATAAGCTGGGCCGCCACGGAAATTTCCACCATCCTGTACTTTATAAATCTGTGCAAGCGTTGATTCAATAAAGCTTGTTGCGCCTCCAATAAACGCAATTACCCACATCCAAAACACAGCTCCCGGCCCGCCGCTTGTTATCGCTATAGCTACACCCGCTAAATTTCCTGTTCCAACTCTAGACGCCGCACTTATGCAAAATGCCTGAAATGAAGAGATCTTTTTCTTATGTTTTCCATTTCCTTCACTTTCAGCGCTCGTACTTTCAGACATCAATTTAAACATCTCAAAAAAATAACGGAATTGCACAAATTTCGTTCTTATCGAAAAAAACAAACCAAGCGCAATCAGCATAATAATCATTACATACGACCATAATATATTATTAACAAAATCAATAGGTTTTAAAATTATTTCGCTTATCTCATTGACAATTCTTGTAAAAAAATCCATAACAACTCACTTTATAATAAAATTCCGCGATTATTCACATTTTAATCCTTGTATCATAGCATAAAACTGAATATCATACAATATGAAGACTGGCGGTATACTTTTATATGAGCGGACAAGTTAATTGACATAGTTTGAATTTTAAATTATAGTTAGACGAAACAAGGTGCAAGGAAAGCAAAGCTGTTTTAATGATTGATATTCAGCGCCTTAAGGAAAACCGGGGCATAAAATTAAAAAAAGTCGGCATAAAACGATTGCGTTATCCGGTACGCATACGTGTTAAAGGCGAAAACGTTTATCAGACGCCGATTGCTACTATCGAGTTATCTGTGGAAGTTCCGGCCAACATCAAAGGAACACACATGAGCCGGTTCACAAGTATCGTACATAAATATAAAGACGTGATTCACAGTCAGCGTTTTATTGAAATGATACAGGACATACAAAAAACGCTTGAAGCTCCACGCGCTTATGGTAAATTCTCATTTTCATACTATCTTGAAAAAAATGCTCCGGTCTCACATGAGACGAGCCTTATGGAATATATATGTGAACTTGAAGGAACTTCGGCCAGCGGCAATGATGAATTGTACCTCACGGTTACCGTTCCTGTTACAACGCTCTGTCCGTGTTCCAAAGCAATATCGGAAATGGGAGCGCATAATCAGCGCGCTGACGTAAAAGTTACCGTTGATGTTTCAAAAGAATTCCTCTGGATAGAAGATATAATAAAGGCGGTTGAAGATTCGGCGTCTTCACCGCTTTACTCGCTTCTCAAACGTGTAGACGAAAAATATGTTACCGAACAGGCGTATAAAAACCCGCAGTTTGTCGAAGACGTTGTACGCGAAGTATATCTTCGTATTGAGAAACTCTTCCAGAATAAAAAAAACTGTAATTTTACCGTAGAATGTGAAAGTTACGAATCGATCCACAATCACAGCGCATTTGCATCAACAAACTATCAGAAAACCGGAGAATGAACATTACGCATTCATTCTCCGGCACGGCTACTCTATTTCGGCCTCTTCTTGCTCAACCGGCGGTATCTGCTCTCCAACAGCCGCAAACGCCGCCTGCTCTTCCTCCGCTTCTTCCAGCTTACGCCGTTCAAGTATTTCCTGCATATAAAGATCAAGATCTTCTGATTCACTGTCAAAAAGCTTCATATCATGATAGCGCTTCATTCCAGTACCCGCTGGAATTGGATGACCGATAATGATATTTTCTTTAAGCCCGCGCAGATAATCCGTTGAACCTGAAATTGCCGCATTCGTAAGAACTTTTGTCGTTTCCTGAAACGACGCCGCCGACAAGAAGCTGTCAATATTAAGGCTTGCTTTTGTGATGCCCTGAAACACAGGCCGTCCAACAGCCGGCTGGCCGCCTTCAGCAATCACACGTTCATTCTCCTCGTGAAAGCGGTATTTATCAATAAGCTGTCCAAAAATAAATTTCGTATCGCCTACAGCGGCAATTTCAACCTTACGCATCATCTGGCGAATAATCACGCCGATATGTTTGTCATTAATTGAAACGCCCTGTAAACGGTAAACCTTCTGAATTTCGTCCATAAGATAACGTTGAAGACGGCTTTCACCCAGAATATGCAGAACCTCATGAGGGCTTGCCGCACCTTCACACAAAGGTTCGCCAGCTTCTACCGTATCACCATCACGGATTAAAAGCCGCTTCGTTGTTGGAATAAGATGTTTGTATTCCCGTTCAAGATCATCTTGTATAATGACAACACGCTTGCCTTTTACTATTGGCTTAAAAAACACTTTGCCGGAAATTTGGGCAAGAACCGCAGGATTTCTTGGCTTGCGCGCCTCAAAAAGCTCGCTTACCCTTGGAAGACCGGATGTAATATCAAGCGCCTTGGCCGATTCACGCAATGTTTTTGCAATAGACCGCCCTTTCTGAATCTTTTCGCCCTCATCTACAAGGATATACGCGCCGCCCGGCAATGGATAAGACGCCAATTCATTCCCCGGCTCATCGACAATAATAATACGAGGCTGCTTGGATTCAAGCTGAAAATCAGCGATGCGCTTTTCACGATTACCCGTCTCTTCGTCAATCTCCTCTTTTAACGTGGAGCCTTCAATAATATCTTCAAATTTGACAATTCCTGATGCCTCGGCAATAATCGGATCGCTGAACGGATCAAATGTCGCAATTGTTTTATCAGCTTCTACAATATCACCTTGCTTAACAGAGACTTCAGAACCATTACGTATCTCAATTTTTTGATCCTGCCCAATAAGATAAAGCATCTTGTTAATTATCATTGCAATAGCGTTATCGTTTGCGACAATGTCTTTTCCGGCGCGCTTAATAACCGGCGTACCTTTTGCAATTCGCCTGCTGTCTTCAACAAGCAGCGTGTCTTTGGCCTCAATTTTATACTCTTTTATTATACGATGAACTTTTGCCTGTCCTTTGCGGGTAAAAAGCCAGTGTCCATTAGGCAATTCAACATGATCACCGAAAATATCACGAATATAAACAGGATATTTAAGCGACATACGGTTTTCTTCGCTGATTTTGGTCGCTGCGCCGCCGATATGGAATGTACGCATTGTAAGCTGAGTACCCGGCTGGCCGATAGACTGCGCGGCAATCGTGCCGACAGCTTCACCAATGTCAACGCTGCGATTTGTGGCAAGATTCCGCCCATAACAGCGGCGACATACGCCGTGCCGGGCTTCGCAGGTGAGAACGGTCCGTATCGTAAGCTGTTCAATACCCGCTTCCTCAATCTCACAGGCTATCGCTTCCGTAATTTCTTCATTAATATTGATAATCAATTTACCGGTAATAGGATGCTTTACCTGTTGCTGGGTATAACGGCCGACAATGCGCTCAGAAAGCCGTTCAGTAATTTCTTCGCCGTCTTTTATCGCCGAGTATGCAATACCGTTAATGGTACCGCAGTCATCCTCGTTCACAACCATATCCTGCGCTATATCAACAAGACGGCGGGTCAAATATCCCGCTTCAGCGGTCTTGAGAGCCGTATCGGCAAGACCTTTACGCGCGCCGTTTGTTGAAATAAAAAATTCAATAACAGAAAGCCCTTCTTTAAAATTAGAGCGTATTGCTAAATCAATGATTTCGCCGGACGGCTTTGCCATAAGACCGCGCATACCGGCAAGCTGACGTATTTGGTTCTTGCTTCCACGCGCACCGGAATTCGCCATCATATAAATCGAGTTGAATCCATCACGGTCAGCTTCAAGGGTCTTCATCATAATTGAAGTGAGATCTTCATTTGTCTTGTTCCACACATCGACAACGCGGTCGTGCCGCTCCTGTGCAGTAATGTGTCCCTGACGCCATTGTTTTTGAATGTTGTCAACATCTTTATTAGCCTTGTCTATCATCTCGGCTTTTTCTTTTGGTACAACGATATCGTCAACGCCGATTGTCGCGCCAAAAAGCGTTGCATATTTATAACCGGTAGCTTTGATTGCATCGAGCATCTGTACTGTAGTCCACTGACCTTTCTCATTAAATACATGTTCAATAAGACTGCGAATTTCCTTGTCTTTAAGCTCGTAATTTATAAACGGAATATCTTTTGGAAGCTGCTCATTAAAAACAAGCCGGCCGGCTGTTGTTTCTATATAGCCGTCTTTACCGGGCTTCACAGCATGACCCGCTTTATCCCAAACTATATCCTTTGTTGGTTTAGCGCGGATTTTAGCTTCCCAGTCCAGTACAGCCCGGCCGTTCGGTGCGCGCGATTCAAGAGCCATCAGCACCTCGTCTATTCCGCTGTATTTCGGAAGCCAGCCATCAGGGACTTTTTTATTATCAATATGGGGACGCGCTGCATCTGATTTAATCCGCGTAAGATAATTTATACCCAGAACCATATCCTGAGACGGGAAAACGATAGTTTGACCATTTGCCGGATTCAAGAGATTTTTTGCTGAAAGCATCAGCGTCCAGCATTCCATCTGAGCCGCCTGCGTAAGCGGGACATGTACCGCCATCTGGTCTCCATCAAAATCCGCGTTAAAAGCGTGGCAAACCAGCGGATGAAGCTTAATTGCCTTGCCCTCAACCAAGACCGGCTCAAAAGCTTGGATACCCAGCCGATGCAGAGTCGGCGCCCGGTTCAAAAGCACAGGATGTTCGCGCACCACTTCATCAAGGATAGCAAAAACTTCAGGTTTTTCCTGCTCAACATGCATCTTCGCCTTCTTAATATTGAATACTACGTTTTTGTCAACAAGTTTTTTCATGATGAACGGCTTAAAAAGCTCCAGTGCCATTTTTGTAGGAAGGCCGCACTGCCACATTTTTAGTTCCGGCCCTACTGTAATAACACTGCGTCCTGAATAATCAACGCGCTTGCCAAGAAGATTCTGTCTAAAGCGCCCCTGTTTCCCCTTGAGCATATCGGAAATCGACTTGAGCGGCCTGTTCGACGCGCCTTTTACCGCGCGTTTCTTCTTTGAGTTATCAAAAAGCGCGTCAACAGCCTCTTGCAGCATCCGTTTTTCATTGCGAATGATAATATCCGGCGCATTAAGGGTAATAAGGCGCTTTAAGCGGTTGTTACGGTTAATTACCCGCCGGTAGAGGTCGTTCAAATCAGAAGTAGCAAAACGTCCGCCGTCAAGCTGAACCATTGGCCGTAATTCCGGTGGAATTACGGGTATTACATCAAGAATCATCCATTCCGGTTTATTATCTGAATTACGGAAACTTTCGATTATCTCGATGCGCTTTAACAGGCGCTTATCGCTCTTTACGCCTTTTTCTATCATTTTCTGGCGTAATTCAGCAGCCATTTCATCAAGATTGATGCCCTGCAAGAGCATTCGTATGGCCTCCGCGCCCATTGCGGCGGTAAAATTCCCGTCAAAACGCTCCTGCGCATCAAACCATTCTTCCTCACTCAGAAGATCGCCGCGCTTCATATCGGTGTCGCCCGGATCAAGCACGATATATTTTTCATAGTAGAGTATTGAACGAAGCTGATTCATTGGTATATCAAGTAAAAGCCCCATACGGCTTGGCACCGAGCGGTAATACCAAATATGCGATACCGGCGCGGCAAGTTCGATGTGTCCCATACGCTCACGCCGTACCTTAAAGTGCGTTACTTCGACGCCGCAGCGGTCGCAAATCACACCTTTATAGCGTATCGACTTAAATTTACCGCAGTAACACTCCCATTCTTTTGTTGTACCAAAAATACGTTCGCAAAAAAGACCGTCTTTCTCCGGCCGTAACGTTCTATAATTGATTGTCTCGGGTTTTTTAACCTCGCCATAAGACCATTGTCTAATCATATCCGGCGAAGCAAGCTTAATCATAATTGAATCAAAATCCTGAATATCCCGCATTATTGCTCCTAAAATACGCGGCGGCTACAATTTACCGCATTTTATCATATATTCGTTAAGTATATAATAAATTTCATTTTTTATACAAGTGCATCACAATGCCTTTCTGCGCCGGTTTACTATCCCAAAAACATACCTAATAATCAAAACACAACAAACGCCGCGGCAGCCAATAGAACAGCAAGACATTTTAACAGGTTTTTCAGATCCTTGACACGCCGCCGTATTTATCTGATGATAAATTTCTATGATTACCGTAATTTCTCTGGGCGGATCAATTATCGCGCCTGCCGCCATAGATATAGATTTTCTAAAAAATTTTTCGGCGCTTGTCGATCTTTTGCTTACGGAAGATATTGACCGGAAATTTATTTTTGTCGTAGGCGGAGGCGGAACCGCCCGGGATTATCAACGGGCGTTTTTTTCGGTTGCCGGAACTGGCGGACAAAACACGGCTGAAAACGCCGACTGGATAGGCATTATGGCAACACGGCTTAACGCTCAACTTATAAAAGCCATTTTGTGCCGTTATTGCCCGCATGATATCGTTATTGATCCCACCCAAGCGGATATATTTACAGGACGCGTTCTTGTCGCCGCAGGATGGAAACCGGGTTTTTCTTCTGATAACGATGCAGTAATTCTTGCCGAACGATTTAATGCAAAAACCGTCATCAATCTTTCCAATATCCCTCAGGTAATGACATCCGATCCTAAAAAAAATCCTGATGCAAAACCGCTGGACAAAATTTCATGGAAAGATTTTAGGGCAATGGTCGGCGACACGTGGACTCCCGGAAAAAATGTACCGTTTGATCCTATAGCAAGCAAGCGTGCAGATGAATCCGGCATAAAAGTCATTTGCGCGGCGGGCAAGGATTTACAAAATTTTGCAAAAATTATACGAGGAGAACCATTTTTGGGTACGATAATTGACCAGTATATTTAAATCAAAAAAATTAAAAATATTGACAATAATAGTTTTCTCGATAACAACGGCAATTATTGCTATTCTGTTTTTTCTGCCAAAAGGCATTTTAACGCCCAAGAAAAAAGAATTTGTGCAGGGGAAAGTTTTGATCCCTCAAATTTCTGAAAGCGTAGCGGGCGGCGCGGAAGATTTTTTCCCTGACGAACCCACGCTGGGAAATTTAATTACATTGAATCCGGGAGAAATTCAGGTTGCCGTTATATCTGAAGATTTTGACGGAGACGGTTCTGAAGAAGAAGTAATAGCATACCGTAATCTAACAGAGCCTGATAACCCTCTGTATATAGCATTGTTTAGCTACGATAAAATACAAAAAGAATATAAGCGTCTTTGGAATGTACGTACTGATGTTACAAGACCAAGTACCGTATCTTTTTTTACGCTGGATTTAACAGGCGATCATCATAATTGCATTATACTTACAGGCATGAATCAAAAAGATGAAAACACTATGATTGCGCTTAAAGTATTTTTTTCAGGAGAAGACGAGAATTTACCGCTCTCATACAAAAAAATATTACAATTAGATATAGATGGAACCATATCTATACAAAATATTGAGCGCAGTCAGGCGTATCAAATGGGCTTTGCCAATGGTGCAAGCTTTAATATTACAGAAAGACGTCATAATCCACACTCAACAAACGATCTTGACCAAATTGAAAATACTTACGCGTACGATCCTATTAAATCTGTCTACGAAATAGTTGGCACAACTAAAATACCGGGCGCTCAAATAGAAGCAGGCCGGCTGCACGAGCTTTTAAGTGGAGACAAGCATACATTTGAAAAATTTATAAACGGTTTATGGTATCGCATAAGCGACGAAGGCATGATTGACAATGAACAGTATATTTATTTTGATGCATTAAATCATGAAACTAATTTTTACAGTGAAGGTAATCAACAGATTTACGCATGGAAGTCATCTTATGCAACAAAATACGGTTTATTCATAACAGCTCAAAACATAAGCATTACCTCTCTTAGCAGAAAGATAGACATAGAACTTGAATCACTTGACAGTATACGGGTAAAAGTATACGAAGATGTCAGAATGCGCATTATTATGAATGCTCCATGGAACGGATCTTACCGCAAGGTAAAAAACCTTCATAATACAATCAAGGATAACATTATGATGTTGCCCAACATAAATGCCGCATATAACAGTCCTATTGGCAAAATCATATTCAATGAAAACGGCGAATATAAAATTGACCTAAACGGCAATGTACAAAACGGCAAATACGCATTTTACAAATTAGAGGACAATGAATTTCTAGAATTTATTCCATCAAAAGAATCGAAGCTTCAACGTCAGGCATATCTTGTTAAACGAAATACTTCCGACGAAGATTCAACGCTGTCTTTATCAAGAATCCGGTTTGGCATAAAAGGCCTTTATCAATTCAATGAAATGCCAATTATGTTATACTAAACAGAACACCGAATGAATTATAAAATTTCATCTAAAGATTCGGGAAGATCAGAAAGTTCCTCCGGCTCTTCAGGTTCTTCTATTTCATTTTTTTGCTCTTTCTTATAACGAAGCGCAAGCATTGTTATATCATCAGACTGTTCCGCAGCACCGGCAAATTCTTTTATATCATTACGCAGTTCCGATAAAATATCCTTAAGGGACAAATCATAATGCGTATTCAGGAAATCACTCAAGCGCTCTTCTCCATACATAACATCATTATTATTGAAGGCCTCTGTAATCCCGTCTGTATACAAAAACAGCGCGTCATCTTTTGCCAAATGAATTACCCTTTTGTGATATTCAGCAGTCTCCATTACGCCGACAACAAGATCATGCGGTATCCCAGTTACATATCTAAAGCTATAACTGCCTGATTTTACAAGCGGCGGATTATGGCCGGCATTCACATATTCTATTTTTCCATTATATGGATTAAACACGCCAGCCCACATTGTAACAAACAATCCTTCCTTATTGCTGTCGCATAGCTGAATATTCAGTTTTGAAATAGCAAGTTCAGGAGAAAGTCCAGCCTGCAAATGATTTTTAATGAGCGTTTTTGCTACAACCATAAACATAGCTGCAGAAACGCCTTTACCGGAAACATCTCCTACAACAACGGCAAAACGATTTTTATCAATAAAAAAGAAGTCATAAAAATCACCGCCTACTTCTTTTGCCGGAAACATTTTTGCGTCTATTTCAAAAAAATCAGGCAAATTTGGCTGCGGTGTGAATGAGGAAGGAAGCATTGATATCTGTATTTTTGAAGCGATATCAAGCTCCGTAGACATGCGTTCTTTTTCCGCTGTAGTCTTAGAAAGATCCGAGATATACTGCCGTATGCGCCGTTTCATCTCATTAAAAGACGCTACAAGCTGTCTTAACTCTAAAGCTTTTACATCCAGACTAATTTCTTTTGTAAGACTGTCTTTATCAAAAACGCTGGCGTACTGCGCAAGTTCGGCCAGCGGCAGCACTATTTTTCTTGAAAGTTCAAAGACAGAAAAAATTCTAAATACTATTATTGCCAAACCCACAATAAAAAGCAGGATGAACATTAAGAACAGCATATTGTCTGACGCTTTTTTTATTTTTGTAACAAGAACGTTTATATCAGACTGTATACTGATAATATTGCCTTTAATTTTTTGTTCGTCTATAGAAATTGCCAAACTCCAGTCGATCTCGTCTAAAGGACAATACGCAATATAATTCAAGCTTTTGTCAAAATGAATTTCCATCAAGCCGTCTTCGCCATTTATCATGTTTCTGGCAAGTTCTCTCATTCCTTCATTTGGACTTTCAAGCAAATTTTCACTAACAAAACCGCCAACATAAGGATCAACTTTTATGCCGGTATTATCAGATGAAAAAAGCTTTCTTCCTGTTTTTTCAAGCAAAAACACTGTAGTTTCTTCACCAGGATCCGCGTCTTCAATTATCTGCCTGAAATTTTTAAGCAAAACTCCATTACCGGCAATGCCTTTAAGAACCGGTTTTGCGCCAGAATTATCATAATACGGCGCTGCACATGTAACCGTAGGAAATCTTCCCGTACTATCAAGATAAACGGGACTCCATGTAAGCTCATTCCTTTTTTCAGCTTCAAGATACCACAAACGTTTTCGCGCGTCATAATTGGTAAATGTGGACATTTCGTTTCTTACTATAATCAAATATCCTGACTCGCCCGCAATATAACTTGCGGTAATATCTTCAGCCAAACTAAAAACTTGCTCAAATACATCAATTATATTTGCGCCTATTGCAGCTTCTCTGACTACAGACGGCGTATCACAACCGCGTGAAAAATAGAGATTTGGCGCGCCATTGCCTATATTATCACCGTCTTTTGCTCTATTTATAAAGCGTGGACGGTATTCCATAGGCTTCGTATAATAATCAGTCGCATTTGATGCAACCAGTTTTGTAAGATTTTTTACATCATTAAGCCGTTCATCAATAATACCTGCCAAATCATAAACACGAGTTACTAAATTTTCTTTCAATTGCTGTTCAAGCGCATGAGAACTTATTTGGAAAGCGGTTTCGCCCATTTCATCAGCATTATGTATGACAACAGATCTAATCCAAAAAAGAGCGCCAAAAAAAGGAGCCGCAATCAGCAGAATAGAAACAAGTGAAGTTATAAGTGTTGGAACAAGTATTCTGGACTGCATTGTATCGCCGCGTATTTGTTCAACAATTTGTTTATCAAATTTGAGTAATATTTTCTCAAAGATTTTTTTTATCATTCAACGAACTCCATTCTACGGAACCAGCCGTATTATAATAACGCAACTATTGAAGGAAAGTCCGAACTTCTGAGGCAATCCCGTATTTTTTCAATTATATCATTATTTTCCCGGTATGAAAAGCTGTCAAGCTCCTCCATAATCTTGTCGATTTCTGTCATGTCATAGCGGTTACACGCCGTTTTAAGCTGTGCAAGAAGATTCTCATCTGGCGCGGCCTTCATTTCTTTACGGATATTTACGCTGCGGCTTTCAACAAACGCCGTCAGGCCGCTTATGAGTTTTGCCGTCATTTGTTGAAATACGACATTCTCGGTAATGCAGAACTCCAGCAGACGGCGCTTTGCTGCATGTTCGAGTTCTTCAGCTTTCATACCTATCGCTGCCGCCCCTATTGTGCGGCTTACGCCTTTTATACCATGCACAACAACGGCGTATTCATCCAGATTTTCTCTGGAAACCCTCTTTGTTTTTTCAAGCAAATCAGGAACGGTCTTTATAAATGATTTCACAATATCAATAAATGCGGCCTCGCTTCCGAATCGTGCGAGAGCCTCTCCATAATTAAGTCCATCTATATGTATGGAATTGCTGATATCCATACACGCAATATAACTGTCCCGCAGGCAAGATTCAAGCGTGCTCTTTCAGAATCACCCATGTCGCGCCTGTGCCTCCGTCTTTGCCGGAAGGATGCCCGCTCGCTCCGGCAAATGGACATTGTTCCAAATAAACACGGCAGATTTCCTTTAATACGCCGCCTGTTTTAGAATGGTTGCCCTTACCGTGAATTATCAATACTTTTTTCACGCCGCGGACTACAGCCGCGTGAAAAAAATCATCCAGCGCGCGCCATGCTTCATCACGGGTTTTTTCATGCAAATCTATTGACGCTTCAGGCGGGATATTAAGCAATAGGCGCTGTTTTTCAGCGGGAGAATATGCTTTTACACAGAATTCCGCATCTTTATTAACAGGAGTATTACGCTCAAGCCATGCGCAAAGCGCGTCATTCGCTGTTCTTTTTTTACCGCTTCCGGCCTTTACCGTCCGGTTTTCTTCCCATTCCGCCAGAATTTTCGCAAAATCCATACGCCGTTACCTCGTCTTTTCAACGCCTGCTTTCATACAACAAAACGCGATTGTGCATTTTGAACAAAACGGGCTTACCGGACGGCATATATTTTGTCCGTACAACACAAGCAACGGATTCAGCGCTTTCCAGTATAGTACGGGTAAAATTGTACGTAATGCCATTTCTGTTTCTTCCGGCGTTTTTGTCTTAACCCAGCCGGTGCGGTTTGAAATACGGTGAACATGCGTATCCACGCAAATTCCGTCCCTATCAAACGCCTCGATAAGTACAAGATTCGCCGTTTTTCTGCCAACTCCCGGAAGCTCAAGCAGCGCGTCCATATCGGCAGGCGGGATGCTTTTATATTTTTCTATTAAAATTTTCGCAATTTCGCGGAGATTTTTTGTTTTTGTCTTATAAAATCCGGCAGGAAAAATCAATTTTTCAATTTCAGTTTCCTTTAGACAAAGAAGCGTCTCTGGCGATGGAGCTTTTTCAAGAAGCGCGGCGGATGCTGTAAGCGTTACCTCATCTTTAGTTCTCAAGCTAAGAATTGTTGAAACAAGTATGGCCCATGGATCATGGCGATATTTCTCCGCGATAACCGTTACAGACGGCGCATCCAATCCCTGCCGCCATGTATTCAAGGCGAATACAAGGGCATCCCAGTTAATTTTTTCCTCTATCACAGACCACTCCGCGATAACAGACATATAACTAGTGCAGAAACCGCACG
The DNA here is from genome assembly GCA_031280035.1 of Spirochaetaceae bacterium. GTDB lineage: Bacteria > Spirochaetota > Spirochaetia > Treponematales > Breznakiellaceae > JAIRPU01. The sequence goes on from JAITHJ010000032.1 coordinate 33,398, forward strand.
TTTCATACCAATATAGCCTAAACCTTCAGATGTTTTACCTTTGATGAATATTTTTTTAGGAGAAATTTGAAGGATATTCGCCAATGAAGTACAAATTTCTAATCGATATGGAAGAATTTTTGGCTCTTCGCACTCAATTACGGCATCTATATTGATTATTTCCCAGCCTGCGCTCATTATTTCAGTGCGTACAATACGTAATAGCTCAAGTGAGTCTGCATTTTCCCATTTTTTATCATTAGGCGGGAAAAACTCACCTATATCTCCTACCGCCGCCGCGCCAAGAAGCGCATCAATAATCGCATGCACAAGAACATCACCATCAGAATGTCCGGCTTCTCCTAATTTGAACGGAATTTCCACGCCGCCAATCAGAAAACGCCGGTTTTTAACCAATCTGTGCAAATCTTTACCAAGTCCTATCCGCAGTTCCATTCTTCTCATTCTAACAACTTTAAGGGGCGTTATGAAAGACCGTCCGTGCAGACCTTCCGCCGCAGCCTTCCAGTCCGCTTGACAGATTTTATCAACTGAGATACGATACCGTCATAGACTTCAAAGGAAGCGGGGTGAAAATCCCCCACTGACCCGCAACTGTAATCGGGAGCCGCAGCGCGGCTGGCTTTAGCATCATCAACCACTGGCGGAAACGCGCGGGAAGGTTTGCTGGAGCGGACACCGTAAGTCAGGAAACTTTGGTCTTAAATGAGTCCGCTTGAGCGGGCTTCAAACATAACGATATTAGGCTCCGAGGAGCGGGCCTGAGAAAAACCGCGTATCAACTGCACAGTATACGGTCTTTCCAAACTGCAAAACGCAGATAAGGAGAACAGTATGATTGTGTCCAGAGGATTTTCTGACAACCACTATTCCATTCTCGTAGTTAATCTATGGTGCGGACGCCGAAGGGACGGCGGCGGAATCGTTGTGCAGTCGCTGCTGGAACAACGGCGTCCGCTTTTTTATTCGAGCGCAGTGAATAGTGGACAGTGGGTAGTGAACAGTGAACAGTGGACAGTGGACAGCAAAACTAACTGCCCACTGACAACTGATAACTGATAACTGAATTTATTTTATACGGAGATTATATGAGTGTTTAAACAAAAAAGTATGAAAACGGCGCGCGGGCGCGCCGCGGCCTGTCCGGCGCGGACGCGGAACAGCCCGCCATTGCCTTCGGGGGGGGCGAAGATTTTCGGCCTTTCCCGCAGCCCTTGCAGATGCGGCGGCGCGGTTTTGTACAGGAGCGCGCGCTATGACGGCGATGTTCACGGCGCGGCGGGCGGCGCGGCGCGTAGTAACGGCGGCGCTGGCGGCGGTCTGTCTGTTCGCCGGCTGCGAGCAGGTTACCAGCAGCGAGCCGCCGCAGTCCAGCAAAGAGGCCGAAGAGACCGGCCCGCTGGTCAGAGAGTTTTATTTTGCTACAACAGATAACAACTCGTCCAACACGGTTTTTGATATGGATAACTCGACATGGGCGGATGCAAGCGAGCCGCCGATTAAGAACGAATACTGGACGCTCAAAGTGGTTGAACAGCCTAAAACGTATTTTCTTGTCCGCAGAAAAGGCGGCTATGCCGATCCTGTCCAGACAATTACCGTAGGCGGCCCCGCGGCGAGTCTGGTTACGCAAAAAGGGCCGGGCAGTGCGCTTGATGGTATGGGCTTATACGGTGAAGGCGGCGGTTATTGTTATTCCGGTTTTGAGGTCAGAACCGATGACTTTGACATGATGTTTGACGGCGGCAAGAAGTATTTTACGCTCAAGATATCCGAAGAAGGCCACGCCAGCGTAACGGTTCATGTAACCATCGTTTCCGCGCCGGATTTAACAGGCACGGCGGTCTTCCGCGTCTCAAGGACGCTGGGAACTACGAATATTAACGCGGATATGAGCGCGGCGCAGGCCGAGAACTGGACGCGCTCCGGCAGATTGACGCGCATCCCGCCGGACACGATACAGACGATGACGCTTCGTAACGCACAGGCCCTTCAGCATTGGGAGGACAACACCGGCATAAGCGCGCTGGATGCGATTGCGTGGGTAAACGAGAACGGCGGGTACGCGGAGGAATACCTTATCCGCATAGAAAAAAACGAAGCGCTCCCGCAGTTTTACCTGAAAAACGATGTGAACGCCACCGTCCGGCTGCGCGGCGCGCGGGTCTCGGAGGGTAAAGACGCCGAGCGCATTCTTTCCTTTAACGGGAACTACACAGGAGGAGGCGATTACAATACCTATATGTCGCCGGGTACATCGTCCGGTTCTAAGCCGCACGGATTTTTCATACTCCAAACGGATTCGCCCGCCACCCCGTTTAGGCTTGTCCTTGAAAAAAACGTTACGCTCAAAGGGTATAACCATACATTAGCGAATGACGGTAACGGCGTGCGCAGCATGGTAGAGCTGGGCGCAAAAGGCTGCATCTTTATTATGACGGACGGTTCAAAGATAACCGGACACACAACGCCCGGTGACAACGGAGCTGTTTACCTCTATGCAAGCGCGAATTACGACCCGTTGACCAGCAGATTCTGGATGTTCGGCGGCGCGATAACAGGCAATACGAAGACTACCGCGCCGGAGTACGGCACACAAGAAAGAAACGCCTCTGTGGTAGCCATGACCTACACCGGTATGCCGCCCGGCGTTTTTGTAAAAAAAGGAGGCGTCATTTCGGGAAACAGGGATAACTTTGGCGAATTAAACAAGGTTAATGACTCGGTTATGATACATTACAAAAGATACCTGATACAGGACGGCGTGGAGTACTTCCTGCCGCCTGAAAATTAAAAGAAAGGAGAGTATATGAAAGGAAATCATCACGATCAGGCAATACCTGAGGAGCTTATTAAAGAAACGGAAAAGACGCTGGAACTTCAGATGGAGGCGTTTCAGCCTTATTTTTCCACTCTTACGCCGGAGGAACGCCAGTCCATGCTGAAGCTGGGGGCAAAAACGTTCCTGTTCGTAGAAAAAGCCTGCGCGCTGGCTGTGGAGAACCCCAATTTGACCAGCAAAGCCTTTGACGCAAACGAGCTTGTCATAGACTTTGGCGATGCCCATAGGCTTATCGGCCTGTTGAATAAGGCGCGCCAGTTTGTGGAGCTTCTTGAAGACATTACGATGACTTCGGGCAGCGAAGCGCATTACGCCGCGCTGGAATTCTACGCCGATGTAAAAGCGGCGGCGGCGCGCAACGTGCCGGAGGCCCACGCGGTCTACGCGGAACTCAAAGCGGTCTACCCCAGCAGGAAAAAGAAGCGCAAGGGCGAAGAAGAAGAGTCGTTCTCTTCAGAATGGGCGCAGGAGAA
>JAITHJ010000066.1 GCA_031280035.1 Spirochaetaceae bacterium
GGTCGAAATTTTTTCAGAGGCAAACGCGTCTCTTTCAGCCTTTCTTGGTGAAAAAACAGGAACGCTCATAACATTTATCGCGTTTATTGGCGGGATGTTGTTGATTGGTTTAATCGACACATTAGTGCCGGAAAATACAAATCCGCATGAAGTACACGGCTTGGCGGCAGAAAAAACCGCCGCCGCGAAAAAAGACGGAAAAACAAAGCTAATGCGCACCGGACTTTTTACGGCGCTCGCGGTGGGCATACACAATTTCCCGGAAGGGCTCGCAACCTTTGTGTCGGCGCTGCATCAACCTTCAGTGGCGATTCCCATTGTTGTCGCCATAGCAATACACAATATCCCTGAAGGAATCGCCGTGTCCGTTCCCATTTATTACGCGACCGGCAACAAGAAAAAAGCGTTTTGGCTTTCTTTCGCGTCGGGGCTGTCAGAGCCTATTGGCGCTGTGCTTGGCTATTTGATATTACTGCCGTTTATGAACGCCATGGTGTATGGAATTTTATTCGCGGCGGTAGCTGGAATAATGGTGTTTATTTCCCTTGACGAATTACTTCCGTCCGCGCGGGCGTACGGCCATCATCATTTATCAATATACGGCATGGTTGCCGGAATGGCGGTAATGGCGGTCAGTCTGTGGCTGTTTATATAAATACATAGTAAACAGCCGGAACGTTATGCGAAATTGCGGCTAAGATTCTTTAAAATATTTATGGAACAAGAAAAGCTTTTTGAACGAATATATCATATAGCACACCTCAGAGAAATGGCAACACGGTGGCATCCTTCAGATGAAGGCGGGAAGTGGCCAATGTGGATTAAGATTGGTTCAGGAACTCATAGTGATGGACAAGGAGAACATGGATTTCCTCACGCTCATTTTGAATCAAAAAATGGTGAAACAGGCGTTTTTTCTATAAAATCAGAAGCTCCACCGAAAAATTATAATGAAATCATTGTCATTGAAGGTGAAATCTCCCCAAACTGGAAAAAGATACTGGTTAAATGGGCTAATTCTCCCGCCAAAGTAAATAATAAGTTAATTGGATTGACTAAGTGGGAACAAGCAAGAGACGATTGGGAAGTGAATCGCGGCTAATTTACATTTTTGCAAGCACCAACTAAATAATTATACCGATAGCAAGTCGGGAATTTAAGTCTGTGGAGAGTCATTTGGAATCGATTATATCGAAAACCTGATTCATTGAAGCAGAACGAGTATCTTCACAGTATACGTGAGGGTATAATTGCGTAAAAAAAAGTCAACCAAGCAGGGTTTTTAAGCGCAGTGGAGACATTCCCCGTTAATAGCCGTCCGGTAAAACGCCAAGCTGCCCGCACGCTCCGCTAATCGCCGTACCCTTTCTTCTGCGCAACTCGGCTTTTATCCCGCGCGCTTCCAAAAATTGTCTGAATCGCGCCACCTCACTGCGGCCCGGACTGCTCAAAGGCTGCCCCTCAAATAAAAGTCCGCCGGCAGGATTCCACGGAATAAGGTTCACCATCACGCTAAGCCCTCCGGCAAATTCCGCAAGAGCGCCGGCATCCTGCTCTGACGTGTTTACGCCCCCAAGCAGCACTGTTTCCAGCGTTATCCGATGTTTGCACTCAGCCTGATATTTATAAAGCGCTGCTTTAAGCTGCTCCAGCGTGTGTCCCGCACAGCCGGGCATAAGCCGATTGCGCAGTTGCTGCCGCGCAGACGGCACGGAGACGGCAAGCCGTACGGCAGGCCAGCCCGCAGCAAGCTCGTAAATGCCCTCTATAATCCCGCACGTCGATACTGTAATCCGGCGCAGAGAAAATCCATGCGAAAGAACCAAAACAGCCCGGCGTAATTCATCAAGATTCAACAGCGGCTCGCCCATCCCCATAAAAACAATATTGCTGATTTCACCGCCGCTAAGATGTTTAAGATGATAATACTGCTCAACAATCTCAGAAGAATTCAGGCTGCGTTTAAATCCTAAACCGCCCGTCTTACAAAATACACACCTTACAGGACAGCCGGCCTGTGTCGAAAGGCACGCCGTCTTACGTCCTGCGCCGTCTATAAGAAGTACCGCCTCGATAATCACGCCGTCTTCAAGCAGAATTTGCGCCTTCTGCGCACTATCGCCGGCTTTAACGCCGGCAAGATTGGTCGAACGCAGCGCCCAACGGACGTTCAGTTCCTCCCGCGCCGCAAGCGGAATATCCGTCATCTCAAAAAACGATGCCGCGCCTCTTCGCAGCCATAAGAATATCTGTTTAACACGAAACGCCGGAATCGGCGCAAGAAGAGAGACAAGCTCGTCCAGCGGAACGCCGGACAACGGCGGGCGGCGGGCGGCGGAGTCTGCGGGCAGCTTGGCAGGCGGCGACCGGCGGACATTATTAGTTACTGCATTCATAATCTTCGTACCGCCTTCAAAAGATCTTCTTTCTTTATCTCGGTTATAACAGGCCTCCCATGCGGACAGCGCTGCCGCTGCAATTCAAAAGTCTCCGCAGCAAGCCGCGCCGCCGATTCGTCATCAAGGCGCTCGCCGTCACGTATCGCGCCGTGACACGCTATCGTCGCCGCCCAGCGTTCCGCAATATCTTCGCCGGCATCTTTAAGACCAAGAATCGCTTTAACCGTTTCAATGTCGCCAAGCCTCCATAACGCCGGCAGCGCTTCTATCCGCCACGAACCGTTTCCGCCTGTAATTACAATGCCAAGTTTTTCCAATTGAACACAGCGGCCTGAGAGGAATTCATCATCACCGCTATTATCCGTAGTAAACGGAATTGGAACAAGCAGTTCCTGCTTGAGTATGGGTTTTGACACAAATTTATTGTACAATACCCTTTCGTGCGCCGCATGCTGATCAATAGCGTAGAGACGGCCGTCTTTTTCGACAAGAAGAAACAGGCTAAAAACCGTTCCCAAATAACGAACCGCATCCGGCAAGTCCGCCGCCGCCCTCCGCGCCTCCTGTGCAGTATGAATTTCATCAGACACGCTTTGCCGCTCCAGATAATCATAGCGCCGCAGTTGTGAAGCGTCACAAAATACGCTTGCGCCGGCAGATGGCGGCTCATCCATCGTAAGGCCGTCTATCTCCAAAACAGCATCTTCCGATTTGCTTTTAACAGCGTCTCTTCCCATCGCCTTTGATACAAGTAAATTATGAAAAAAGACGCGCAGCGTTGTGGAAATTGTATGATGAATAGCATTATGCGGGATAAATTTTGCTTCGAGCTTAGCCGGATGAACATTAAAATCAGCTAAATGCGGGTCAATATCAAGAAAAACCGCCCCAACAGGATGCGTTCCGTTAGGAAAAACGCCTTGAGATCCATACTCCATAGCTTGCTGTAAAGAATAATCGGCTATTCGTCTGCCATTTGCAAAAATAAATTGAGAGCGCCGGTTCTCACGGTATATTTCCGGCCCGCCAATAACTATTGCAACTGAAAATCCTTCGCCGGAAACATGAATCTCATGCAAAAAAGGAAAAACCGTTTCATTTTGTATAATAGCCTGAGCAAACCGTTCTTTAAAATTATTTGCGACGGGGAAAAACAGTTTTATTTTGTGATCTTGCACAAAACGAAAGCTCCGTTCATAAAACGCCAGCGCTTTTTCTATAAAGATTTGGCGGCAAAGCATTGCTTCGCTTCCCTCGCGTTTCAAAAAACGTTTCCGCGCAGGCATCATGTCAAAAAGCCCCATCGCGCGGACACTCGTCCCTCTGATCCTGCGCGCGGCCTCTATAACGGCATCTTTACCTTCCGGCACAACCAAAAGCCGCCAGCCTTCCGTACTCCCTGTACTTGTGAGTATTTCCAGACGCGCGACGGCTGAAGCGGCGGCAAGTGCTTCACCCCGAAATCCTAACGTTTTTACCGTATTAAGGTCGTCAAGCGCATATATTTTTGACGTGGCGTGCGTTTTCCATGCGATTTCTAAATCATCACGCGCAATGCCGCAGCCGTCATCGCTTACCTCGACACGCTTTATGCCGCCGCCTTCTATCGATGTTTCTATAACAGTTCCGCCGGAATCGACGGCATTATCAATAAACTCACGAACAAGAGCTGCCGGTCTGTCAATAACCTCACCGGCAGCGATTTTTCGCGCTTCTTCCGGCGGCAGGAACTGAATAACGCCCATTACTTTTCAATATCAAAGAGGGTTAATTCCGGTTTCTGATCAGCGCCGTCTTCCGTACCATTCATAAGAATTTCTATACGGCGTTCAGCCTTCTCAAGATCCTTTTCAAGCGCCTGAGCAAGCTTTACGCCCTCTTCAAACGCCTTAAGAGCTTCATCTAAAGAAATGCCGCTATCACGTACTTTTTCGCCGAGATGTTCAAGTTTTTCTAAACGTTCTTCAAAATTTTTCAAAAAATTCTCATGACCGGATTCGCCATACACCAAAACTCTGTGTTTCCATAGAACAAGCGCCATTTTCCAGCGCGCACTGTCCCACAGAGTAAACCGGCTCATATATTCCCTTAAGCGGAACGCTTACCACGCTGTCGCCCGGATTAACAGCGCATACAAAAGAACCGCGTTTATAAACAAATGGAAGCCGTTCTTTTTCAGCATAAACAATTTCCAAGTTTGCCTTTGACTGTAAATCAGGTTCGGCGTGACGCAGCCGAAGCAGCATCCGAACTCTATTAAGCAGCGATGCAGGATCTTTTTCCTGCGCTTCAACCGTAGGCGCGTCCAATGCGCTGTCTACAGGCAGGTAAAGTTTTTCTGAAGGCGCGGCTGAAAATCCAAGGTTTGTTCCGTTATTCCACTGCATTGGCGTCCGCGCGCCTGTCCGGTAATAACCGCCTTCTTTTGTAGGTATATTCAAATAACGCATCCCAATCTCATCACCATAGTAAAGAAAGGGAACACCCGGCATTGTAAATATAAACGAATATGCCAGAGCAAGTTCTTCAGGCGTAAGAGCGTAACGCAGCCGTATAAGATCATGATTTCCGGTAACAATGCTCATAAAGCCGGCATCTTTTATATTTTTATAATGAAAAAGATAATCATCAAGGATGCATTTTATGTCGGCTTTACCGGTTTTCTTGAAAAAACTGTTGTCATCGCCTATAATATTATTATATTCATCCATTTTATAATTACGAAATAAATTTTGATACCCTGAATTTTCGTAAAAAGCAAGAAAAAAATCCATGTGAAATCCGGCTTTTATAGCCTGAGAAGGATTACTCCACTCCGAAACAATCGCCGCGTCAGGATATTCTTTGTCAAGCATTGCGCGAATATCCCGCCATATAGCCTGTGTACCGGTCTTTTCATCGTCATCGTGTTTTACAAGAGACATGGCCATATCCACTCTGAAGCCATCACAGCCCGCATCAAGCCAAAAACGCATTACATCTTTCATCGCCTCACGGGTTTCAAGACAATCTTTGTGATCCACCGGAAGCTGCCATTTTTCCGTTGGTTTTAAAAAACCAAAATTTAACGCAGGCTGGCATTTGTAAAAATTGGTAATATATACTGCCGCGCGTTCGTGTTCTCCGCCAATAAATCCAAGTCCCTCAGGACGGGTAAAACAATGGTCAGTCCAAATATAACGGTCTTTATATTGAGCCGGATGAGCCTTTGCGCTTTCAACAAACCACGGATGATCTTCCGAGGTATGACCGGGCACCAAATCAAGTACTACGCGAATACTCCGCTTATGCGCTTCATTAAAAAGACGTTTCAAATCTTCATTAGTACCATATCTGTCAGCCGTTTTCTTGTAATCACGAACATCATATCCGGCGTCTTTAAAAGGCGAATCAAAACATGGGTTTATCCAGAGCGCATTACATCCAATATCTTTTATATAATCAAGCTTTTGAATTATTCCTTCAAAGTCTCCAATTCCATCGTTGTTCGCGTCAAAAAAAGACTGCGGGTAAATTTCATAAAAGACTGCGTCAGAAAGCCATTCAGGCATATAAGTTCTCCTCAATTCTCATAATTATTCTTTATCATAAGTTATCAGCGTTGTAACGGGAGTATCCTTAAGAACGCTTGCATAATTCAAGAAAGGCAGCCCTACAACGCCGAAAATTTCAGGAACCGAACCGCCGCCTTCAATCAGCAAAGATTTTGCCGCCGATAACGTACCGCCCGTTGCTATCAAATCATCAATAAGCAGAATACGCTGTCCTTGTTTTACATCACTTATATGCAGTTCAAGTTCAGCCGACGTATACTCAAGATCATACTTTCTGCTTAACGTCTTACCAGGAAGTTTTCCTTTTTTTCTGAGCAGAATCAGCGGTATTCCCGTCCTAACGGCAAAAGGCGCGGCAAAAAGGAATCCGCGCGCTTCTACCGCAGCGACTGCATCGATGTTTCTGTCTTTATAAATCTCAACCATTTCATCAATACAGAACGAAAAAGCTTTAGGATCTGTAATTACACCCGTAATATCATAAAAAAGAACTCCGGGTTTTGGGAAGTCAGGAACCTTTCTGATACAACCATCAAGATCAAATTTTTTAAGCATTTTTTTTACCTCACTTTATTATTTATAATAGTATTCGCCCATATTTTTATTTCACTGGCCGAAGTTGACACCAGCGTTGGGGTTTCAATTTTTATTCCACAGTCTTTAACAAGCACAGACAAATAATCAACAGCCGCCTGCGATTTACATGAAAATATTCCGCATCTGCGAAGCGTTAAATTGATATGCCGTATAACCTTTTCAAAATGACTGAATCCCTCCGGATGCGGATTTACACATCCAAAAAAACAAATATCCGCGGCAAGAATATCTGTCCCAGAAAAACCGTTGCCGTTGACTATGTTGACTTTCCAGCCGCCGAAAATTCCAGCGACTATGGCAAGAGCGGCTTCTCTGCTTGACAGTTCTTCATCGGTTAGTATGAGTATCGATTCCAGATTGCTCATAGCAGAATTATATTAGAATCAAAGACTATTGACAAGACAGCTCAAGTAAGAGAAAACAGAGTACAATGGAAAACACAAAGAACCCGAAATCCGCTGCGAATAAAAATTCGCTCTTAGCTGAATTCAAAACGCTGACGCCTTATTTTTCCAAATACAAATGGCGCTACGCCGCTGGACTTTTATTTCTTATCATTGTTGATATTGCGCAGGTATTCATTCCGCAGTGGATACGCCGTGCAATTAATATGGTACAATCGGATAATTTTTTATGGAAAGATGTTTTCCGCGTCTGTCTTGCCATGACGGGAACAATGCTGGTTATATGTATAGGGCGGTTTCTGTGGAGATATTTCCTTCACGGCGCATCACGCGGCATAGAGGCCGCGCTCAGGGAAACTTTGTTTTCTCATCTGATAACATTAAACAGCGATTTCTACGAGAAAAACAAAACCGGCGATCTTATGGCGCGGTCAACCAATGACATAGGCGCTGTACGCATGGCTATAGGCTGGGGGCTGGTAGCCGGAATAGACGGAACGGTTATGGCGGCCGGGATTCTTTTTATAATCTTTGTTCAGTCGCCGTGGATAGCGCTGCCGGCATTTATTCCCATTCCGTTTATTACGCTCCTGATAGTATTTTTCGGCAAAGCCGTCGGACACCGTTTCAAGCGCGCGCAGGAAGCGTATTCATCGATGTCAGATGCGGTGCAAGAATCGTTTGCCGGCATTCGCGTAATCAAATCTTTTGTACGCGAAGAGAACTTCATAAAGAAATTCACACAAACAAACGACGAATACGTCAAGGCAAATATGGAAGTAGTCCGCGTAAGCGGAGTGTTTTATCCGCTTATAATTTTTCTGTCAGGAATTACAATTCTGATAGCGACTTTAACCGGCGGCAGGAGCGTTGTACTTGGTACGATGAAGCCAGGAGATCTTGTCTCGCTTCTTTCATATATTCAGATGCTTGTATGGCCTATGTTCGGCGCGGGATTCACGGTAAATATGCTTCAGCGCGGCGCTGTTTCGATGGCGCGCATAAACGAGATTCTCAACACAAAGCCGCGCATAACAAGCGCATACGGCGGGGAAACGCCGGTGCAATTCAGCGCTGTCGATGAAGCTCCTGTTATAGAAATCAGAGGACTTACCTTTATGTATAACGAGACAAAGACCGCCCTGCACAACGTCAATTTAACGATACGCGAAGGCGAATGGCTTGGCATTTTTGGAAGGACTGGTTCCGGAAAATCAACGCTAATAAAATTGCTGCCGCGTCTTATAGACGCGCCGGCGGGAACAATACTGATAAAAGGGCGCGATATAAGGGAGTGGCCGCTTACCCGTCTGCGCGCTTTATTCGGGGTTGCGCCGCAGGACAGTTTTTTATTTTCGGATACTATACGGAACAACATCACCTATGGTTTGTCTGTTGAAAGAGAGGACGGCGTTCAATTAACAAAAGCTGTTGAACTGGCCGCGCTTGAAAAAGACCTGCGCGGCTTTAAGGACGGCGACAGAACTCTTATAGGAGAGCGCGGGCTTACGCTTTCCGGCGGACAGAAGCAGCGCGTAACAATAGCGCGCGCCGCGATTGCGGAAAGCGGCATATTGATTCTTGACGACTCGCTTTCCGCGTGCGATGCTGAGACAGAAAAGTCCATAATAAGGAATCTTGAGCGGACACGGCGCAAAAAGACGACGATTATCGTGTCGCACCGTATTTCGGCGTTCCGTTCGGCGGATCATGTTGCCGTACTTGAAAACGGAGAAATTACCGAATACGGGAAACCGGCGGAGTTGCAGGAACAAAACGGCTACTACGCAAAGGCCGCCCGTTTGCAGCGAATGACACGGTAACCGGCGAAGAACCGGAATCGCTGCAAACACTGAATACACAGGTCTAGACAAACTAAACTTTTATAATAAGAATGAAAGCTAATAATATCACGTAATTATTTTATTTATAGGAGGATTTTATGAAAAAAAAGAAAATTCGATGGATGAGGAAGTTCGTTTGTTTGCTTTTGTCTCTTTTTGCTGTAGCCGCTGTCTCATGCGCAAAGGAACGTATTACAGGTAATGGGGAAATTGTAAAACTAGAAAAGTCTGTTGCGCCGTTTAACAGCTTTAAGATTTCGGGAAGCGGTACGATAAAGGTTCATAAAAGCGAAGAAAGTAAAGTCGTAATTAATGTGGACTCCAACCTTGCCACGTATATTACCGTTAAATCAAGAAACAAAAAACTTGATATTAAAACAGAACCGCATCAATATACAAAGCTTATGATTGATATTTATACACCCAATGTAAATACTTTTAGAACGACCGGTTCAAGCGCAATCTCTTTCGCCGGCAATGTATTTGACAGTGTAAAGCCATTACGCATTGAAATTAACGGTTCAGGCAAATTCGATAGCGCGGCATTTCCTGTAGAGACCGCAGAAATCAATATAACCGGTTCCGGTTCTGTCAACACATGGTGCAACGAAAAACTTACGGTTAAAGTTACCGGCGCAGGAGAGATATATTATAAAGGAGACCCTATGATCAGCAAGAGCATTTTTGGCTCTGCGAAAATAGAAAAGCTTTAACCATTCACGAGGGGATTTATACAGGAGTTACAATAAAATGAAAAAGCCGTTAGTTTTTATAGCCTTGTTGAGTTTTGTATGTGTTTCCGCGTGCGTCAGCCTCATAACCGGCAACGGAGACATCGTAACGTCAGAACGGGCGCTCTCGCCGTTTAACAACGTAAAAATAAGCCAAATAGCGCAGGTACGCTACCATTCAAGCAAAGAATACAAGGCCGTTATCTCCTGCGATTCCAATATAGAAAAATATGTCGAAGTACAATCATCGTCTCATACGCTCAAGATTGGGCTTGATAACGCCTCAGTTACGTACTGGAACATAACATTCATCGTTGACATTTACAGTCCTGAAATCACCGGCATTTCGCTGTCAGGCTCATCCAGACTGGAGCTTGTGGATACGCTGAGCGTTCTCTCGTTAAAGATAAAGCTGTCGGGAGATAGTAAGATGGAAGGAGAACTGCGCTGTGAAGGCAGCTTCAACGCCGATATATCAGGGGGAAGTTCGTTAAAAACACAGGGCAAAAGCGGCGCGGCGGATATTAGGCTGTCAGGCTCATCCAGACTGGAGCTTGTGGATACGCTGAGCGTTCCCTCGTTAAAAATAAAGCTGTCGGGAGGAAGTAAGATGGAAGGAGAACTGCTGTGCGAAGGCAGCTTCAACGCCGATATATCAGGGGGAAGTTCGTTAAAAACACAGGGCAAAAGCGGCGCGGCGGATATTAGGCTGTCAGGTTCATCCAGACTGGAGCTTGTGGATACGCTGAGCGTTCCCTCGTTAAAGATAAAGCTGTCGGGAGGAAGTAAGATGGAAGGAAAACTGCTGTGTGAAGGCAGCTTCGACACCGATATATCAGGGGGAAGCGTCCTCAAAATAAAGAGCTGAAGCGGCGCGCCGGCTTTTTCACTATCAGGCTCATAAGCACGGCTGCGGACACGCAGCGGAACTGCCCCGCGAAGGCGGCTTCAACGCCGTTATCGCCGGCAAAGAACCGGAATCGCGGCAGGCATGAAATAATCAACTACACAGAACTTAACAAAAGAGACTTTTACGGTTAGTATTAGGAACAAGTCTTACTTTATAGAGAAGAAGAACTGCCCCGCGAAGGCAGTCTCGATACCGATATAAGGGGAAGCGTACTAAAAATGAAGGGCAAAAGCGGCGTGTAAACCGGCGCAAAATCATAGTCCCCTAAGGAGTTTAAGATGGCGATAATCAATGACGTAACCGAAGTCCTCCACAAGATTGAGGCGAAACTGTACCCGAATTACTTGGGCAAGGGAGAAGGCACGTATGTCGCGCGCGCGAAGGCCGAGACTACGCTCTCGATTGAAGACGTGTGCGCGGCAGCGAAGAACCGCGGCGGCTTTACGGGGAGCTATCAAGACCTCGTGGAACACGTTGAGATTTTCTTGAACGAGATGATTTATCAACTGCTTGACGGCTTTTCCGTACAACTGGGCGTATTCTTCTCGCTTCACACCAAAATCGGAGGCACGTATATCAGCGAAAAAGACCGCATCGCGGCGGAGAATCTCCATGTCTCGTTCAGAACGCTTGGATATTTGCGCGAGCTTCTGCTCAAAGTGAAAATCGAGAACGAAGGCCTTGCGGGAGACGGCGCATATATCGATGAGATCATCGATGTCGCGCTGGACTCGGTGAACGGGACGCTCTCGGCGGGCGGGATATTCACGCTGAACGGACACAAAATCAAAATCGCGGGGGCGCACAACGACTGCGGCGTGTGGTTCGAGAGCGTGGACGACCCTTCAAAGCGGATAAAAGCCAACGACCGTTTTGCCGAGAATACGTCAAGCAAGATTATCGGCGTAACGCCTCTGTTGACCAAAGGACTATGGCGGGTTCAGGTGGAAACGCAGTATGCGGGCGGTACGCTCCTTAAAGAACCGCGCATCATCAAATTAGAAAAGAACCTGTCCGTAGCTTAATAAGGAATAGGGTTTTATTCCAATAAGGAATAGGGTTTTATTCCAATAAGGAATAGGGTTTTATTCTAATAAGGAATAGGGTTTTATTCTAATAAGGAATAGGGTTTTATTCCAATAAGGAATAGGGTTTTATTCTAATAAGGAATAGGGTTTTATTCCAATAAGGAATAGGGT
>JAITHJ010000031.1 GCA_031280035.1 Spirochaetaceae bacterium
AAAACAGCTTTCAACACAGCCGGAATAGTATGCGCCGTAAATTTGAAAATGTCAGGTAAATGAGGCAGCCGCCGGCTGAATTGACAAAGAATAGTATACGTCATAAACTCAAAAAATTATAAAAAATCTTTGGAGGTTAGTATGAGTGATTTTGAAACTGGCGGGGATAAATTAAAAGAGAATCTGGATAAAATGGATAAGCATCTGTTTTTTGTTTTTTCAAAGCCCTATATGGACTTTATTGGCAAAGGAGGAATATTCAGCTTCATCTATTTTGTAATGGCAGGAGTTAATCTGATTCTTCCTTTTGCAATAATCTATAAGACCATCGATTCAGGCGTTTTTCGGTATGTCGGAGCGAAATTCATATTCGCTATCATTTTATCGTGGCTGGTAATTCTGTTTGCCGGCTGGATCGGATTTCAAATATGGTGGATTAGACGGGCGAAAGTTGTGGAAACCGCCTCGTCTGAATTCATTGCGACAACTATCTTCTCCGAAATATTGCAAACCTATGGGGAGTGGCTGGGAACATTAACGGGTATTATCGGCGCGGGAGTCGGAATAATCGCGCTGCTCTTTTTAGGAAAGGAAGCAGGCCAGCTTTTTGCCTATACCGGATTGGACTTTCTGAATTTTGGACCGATGGTAATACTTATTGGGCCGGTTATCGGATTCTTTATCATCATTTTATTCCGCTTTATTGCGGAACAAATACGGCTGTTCGCTTCGCTCGTCAATCATACAAAAGAAATAGCGGCAAACTTGAGAAATAAAGCGAACGGCGCATAACCTCCTGCAGAACGAAGCCGGCGCGCCTTTGCGCGGCGCTTCGCGGGTTGCAGGAGGCAGGCGGCGGGGAAGTAAATTATATGCGAACCGTTTCTAGAGCTGATATTAGATGGCTATAAAATCAACTTTATGATATATGCTTTTTAGAGGATAGCAGCGAGTTAAGAAATAAGGAATAAACTGTACTATGAAGGATACTGATTGTGCATAGAAACAGAAACGGCATTATTTTTTCAATGATTACTGCGGCTGTCTTGATGGCTGGGGCGGAGTATTTTGGGTATTATTTGAGTGAAGCGCTTGAAAATGACATACTCGCAATAAAATTCTTAATCAGTTTTGTTGTTATTATTATGACAATAATTGCCGTTTTATTTGGTCCAATCAGCGGAGTCATTATAGCGGCGATTGAAGTTATAATTTCAATTATTATAAAGCATATATTTGATTACAATGTTCTTGATTATCTTTTCAATATAAATTGGATTACAGCCAATTCTTTAATTACAGACAAAGAAATATTAAAAGATTATATGATAGTAGTTATTATGAATATGCTATTTATAATAATATACGCAATGATAAAACAGATGCGTAAAAAACAAAACGCCGCAGACTTGTGCGCTTGCCGCCTTCTTGCGGCGTGGACGGCATACGGCGGATTTAACGCTGAACTGGAGTGAGTATGAAAAATATAATGATTGTAACGGGAGCGAGTTCCGGTATTGGACTGGAGTTTGCCCGCGAACTCTCTGCGCAAAGAAATGCCGGCGAAAGGCCTGTAAGCGAGCTTTGGCTCATCGCCCGCCGCGTGGACCGTCTTGCCAGCCTCGCCGCTGAACTTGAACGGCAAAATCCCGGCCTTGCGGTACGGCCTGTTACTGCGGATCTTGCCGGCAGGGCGGGCGGCCTTCTTATAAGCGGTCTGCTTGCAGAAGCGGCGGCGGATGGCGGCGTTTTTGTCGACATACTGGTAAATAACGCCGGTTTTGGTACTTACGGCCGGTTCGATACAACGGATTTGAATTGGCAGCTAGACGAAATTGATTTGAACGTTACGTCTCTTACCGCCGTTACCGGCGCCGTCTTGCCGTATATGGGGCGGGGCAGCAGAATTATTAACACGGCAAGTCTTGCCGCTTTTTCGGCGATGGGCTGTTTTGCCGTGTACGCCGCTTCGAAAGCGTATGTACTTAACTTTAGTCTGGGGCTTGCCGCGGAACTTGAACAGAAAGGTATTTCGGTAATCGCCTTATGTCCGGGATCTGTGGATACCGAATTCGCTCATGTGGCAAGCGAGGGACTGCGGGAAAAGGTGCGTGGCGGTAAAAATCCCGCTCTTGTGGTAAAACATTGCCTTAAACTACTGAGGAAAGGACGGAAAATAGCCGTTATGGCATTAAAATGGCGGATTAAAGCCTTTTTGCCTCGTCTTTTTGGCCGTTACTTTACCGCCAAGGTTACGATGATTACCGAAAAACGCCCGTCCCGCGCTTGACAGCGAATTGTACGCAGCGTATACTAGCGCAGCGAAAGACATGAAGGATTTCTTTCGTTTAAGGCAGTCCCCAAGAGGAGAGGACTGTCTTTTATAACAAGACGGCGGCGTATGCTGCCGTGCTTTTAAATTCCATAGGGGGACAGAAATGAAAGCGGAAGTGAAGAGAGCATTGTTTTTGGTTGGATTTACCGGCTTTGTACTGGCTGCCGGATTACTGATTGGCTGCAATAAAGGAGAGAGTAGTCCGTCAGACGTAACCAGACAGCTTTATATGGCTCTTGAAAAAGGAGACGCAAAGACCATTGGCGAATTGATGACGCCGGAAGCGGCGCAAACAATGGCGGTGTTTTCGGAAAAGATGAAAGGCGTAGTTGCTGCTAAAGGCGGCATAACAAGCGCCGAAGAAACAATAGACGGCGACACCGCTATGGTAAGAACTACTTTTAAGGACGGTTCTACTGAAGTGCTTAACCTTGTAAAAATAGACGGTAAATGGAAAGTTACTATCAATAAGTAATGAAGAAAGCGCATAATCGAACGTATTATGTGTCAGCGGGCGTTATTATATCCGCGTTATTGATAGCATCAATGTACGTTTATGTGATAACGCCCAGGGGTGAGCCTCTTCTCATACAAAAATCGGATGATATTTTTTTAGTTGTACAAGACGGCGATATAATCTGCCGTCTGGGAGACAGGTTGTGGTCTCAGTTTTTTAGCGATCTGTCAGCGATAGACAAACGTTATTCCCACATAGGCATCGTACATAGAGACGATGATTTGATTACGGTAATAAACGCGGAAGGGGATACAGCGCGCGGAAAAGATTTTGTACATGAAGTACCGTTTGATGACTTTCTAAAGGCTGCAAGGGCGGTAGGCGTTTACAGAATGGAAAACGTAGAAGGAAGCCGTATATCAAACGCCGCGCTTGAATATTTGGGCATACCTTTTGATTGGCAGTTTGATATGAATGATGAATCAAAATTGTATTGCACTGAATTATTATATGTCGTGTTAAAGCGGGTCGCGCCTGAGTTAAATTTAAACACAGTTTACCTTAAAGAATTGGGAAAAGAAATTATTCCTCCTGAGTCAGTATCGAATTCGGACTATTTTGTTGAGATTTATTTTAACGGCAGCGGACAATACGCATCACCGGAGCGGTATAATTGAAGAGAAAATCTTTCCCCCGCGCCGGATAGCGCCGTACTACCGGCGGGCGTTTCAGCATATTGACAATGTGTGAGCGATAGAGCAGTCTTTTCTGTTAGTATTTGCTAACTATATATTTATTGAGGAGTTATTTTTATGAGGAAGAATCTTTTAAGACTTTTGCCGGCGGAACGAAGCGCCGTATTCCGCCGCTTTATTTACGGCTGTCTTGCCGCCGCTGTTTTTACATCCTGCGCGCCGAAAACCGGCGGACAGGGCGCGGCGCGGCGAGTCCTTGAGAATCAAGGACAGCGCGACATGGCGATGGCGATTCTCTGGCAGCAGCATTCCGGCGAATACGCCGCGCTATGCTATCAGGCTTTTAACGCGGGCAGAGCGTATGTGCAAGAGGCGGAGGCCGGCGTTAAATATGCCGTCATCTTTGACATTGACGAGACGGTTCTGGACAACAGTCCCTACGATGCGTATCTGATATATGAAAACGCCGCGTTCGATGAAAAAAGCTGGGAAGAATGGTGCAACGCGGAGTCTGCGGAGGCTGTTCCGGGCGCGCTTGAGTTTTGCGCGTTTCTGGTAAAGAACGACATCGAGATTTTTTATATCTCTAACAGGCCGGAATCCGTACTTGTATCCACGATGAATAATCTCAATATGCTGGGTTTTCCTAACGCCCGCGCCGGCCGCGTCCTGCTGAAAACCGATACTTCAGACAAAACGCCCCGCGTCAAATCCGTGCGTGAGGCCGGCTATACGATTTTAATTTCCGCAGGCGATAATCTGGACGATTTTGACAGCTCCATACGGAAATATAACAACGCCGCGCGAAGAGATTGGGCGGCTGAGAACGCCGAAACCTTCGGCCAGCACCGTCTGATACTTCCAAACCCCGTTTATGGTACGTTTGAATCGGTTTTTATCGAGAACTACCACAGCAAGAGCCATGCGGAACGCGCTGTCGCCCGCCTAAACCTGCTGAAAAGCTGGAAATAACCGGCGGCGTTATCCAAATCATAGATTTCGGATTTCAAAAAGAACCTTCGTTCCGCAGTACCAGTCTTTGGTACCACGGTACCAAACCATGGTACCATGGTACCAGACCTTCGTACCATGGTACCAGACTTTGGTGCCACGGTACCAGACCTTGGTACCATGGTACCGAACCTTGGTACCATGGTACCAAACCTTGGTACCATGGTACCAGACCTTCGTACCGTGGTACCAGACCTTGGTACCATGGTACCAGACCATGGTACCATAGTACCGAACCTTGGTACCATGGTACCAGACCTTAGTACCAGAGTACCAAGCGGCATGACCGGATAAGGAAGCGTTGATGCCGGATTGCATCAACAGGGATGACGGGTCTTTTGGGGAGCGGTTTAGGACGCTGCCGGCCTATGATGCGCCAAACCGGCTTTGTTCAGGAAGCGGGAATGGCTATACCAAACATTCTGCCGTAAGCCCTTTTGCTCCAGATAATCAATACGCAGAAAAAAAAGAACGAGTAATAGAAAAACTAAAATCACACATGGAAAGATTTTTAGGAACGTAAGTTATAGATGGCGGAGAAAAGATTACTGTCTAAAACCTTCACTCGTATTGCGGCCAAACCCATCCAAATAACCCTCTGGCTTTTGCGGATATTTTGGCCGGAGTCGGGAGCGCTGCTCATCCGTTAATTCAGGACAGTCCTCATCATAGACCGCCGGAAATTCAAGAATTTCGGCTATTCGTTGCGGCGTCATTGTTTCTACAGTTACCAAAATAAACCTCTCTATCGCGTTTATCGGCTAAACGGGCGGAATACAATCGTATTTGCCCATTCCGTTCAGTATAAAATACCAGCACAACCAGCACTTCGTTTATACAGCCAATGCCAAAGTAACGTTCCTCTTTATCAGAATGTTCAAAGTCATAGCCTTCAAGAAAAAACGGATCGTC
Organism: Spirochaetaceae bacterium; assembly: GCA_031280035.1. Taxonomy (GTDB): domain Bacteria; phylum Spirochaetota; class Spirochaetia; order Treponematales; family Breznakiellaceae; genus JAIRPU01. The sequence continues at coordinate 5,411 of JAITHJ010000031.1, forward strand.
AAACACGGGTAAAATTTCGGCAAATCCAAAACCATGCTTCTTTTTGTTAATTTCGTCTTTTTCCTCATCCCATTCAAAGCGCCCGTCTTTGCTGATTACCATAATCGCCCGCCATTCTACCCGAAAACCCGTCCCGCCTGCAACACACCCTGCAACTTTAATATCTGGGGTCAACCCGCCAAATACTAAAAGGCATGAAATCGCCATTTTGCTTTAATTTTCAAAATTATTTTTCAGACCCAAATTCCAGTCTATATGAAAATCATAATTTGCAAGATGCTGGTTGTGATTTTCATTCATCCCTTGTTATACAGCGGAAAAACACGGCGCGAATCAGGAGCACAAAAATCGCTCCGAATATTCCTGCGGGAATAAAGGCGGAGAATACAAAAGAAACAATGCAGGCAGCAAACAAGCCGAGCAGAACGAGGCAAAGGCCGCCGATAAAGGTATCGGAAAATTCATCAAGCTCTTCCGGCGCGATCAGTTTTAACCGCGGTTTTGGAGGGGAGCTGTCCGTTCTTTTTGTGTTTTCCTCGACAGCGTCCAGCTTGCGTAAAATCCATACGGCGGCGATTGTTTCTCCTAATGTCATAAAAGACGTATAACATATATCATCGAAATTTGCAATGTCAGATTAGAAAATAAGAAAAGCGCCGCCAAAACAGCCGGTGGCGCTTTTTCTTTACTTTTTGCCCTTCGGGGCGCTCTTTTTGCAGCCGCCGGCGCGGGTTTTTCCACCCTGCCAAGTGCGGAAGTGGGGAAGACCGC
>JAITHJ010000047.1 GCA_031280035.1 Spirochaetaceae bacterium
AAAAAAATAGTAACATTGCGAAGTGAAATAGCCAAAGAGTTTGTCGCTCAAGATGAACTTGTGTACAATGCGCTTATTACGCTCGTTGCGTCAGGCCATATTCTTGTTGAAGGCGTACCAGGGCTGGGAAAAACATTGTTGGTTCGTTGTATAGCCCGCGCTCTAGGCGGCGATTGTACCCGCGTTCAATTTACTCCTGATTTAATGCCGTCAGACATTACCGGAAATATTATTCTTGATGCCGCGCAAGGTCAATTTATCACAAAAAAAGGTCCTGTTTTTACTAATCTTTTTATAGCTGATGAAATAAACCGCGCGCCGGCTAAAACACAGGCTGCGCTCTTTGAGGCCATGCAGGAGTATCAGGTTAGTCTTGACGGCGTAAGTCATAAATTGCCGCGTCCGTTTATGGTTCTTGCGACAGAAAATCCGTTTGAACACGAAGGTACTTATCCTCTGCCTGAAGCGCAAAAAGATAGATTTCTGATGAAAGTGGTAGCCGGTTATCCTGCTCTGGAAGAAGAAACATTGATGGTACGCCGGATAATAGAAGAAGATTCCGGCGGCGCGGAATTATCCGTTGATAAGGTAAGCGCCGTAATGAGTCTTGGAGATTTCGCTGAAATTCAAGCTCTTGCAAGAACAATTACTGTTGACGACGCCGTAATCGATTACGCGGTACGTCTTGCAGCGGCGACAAGGAATCACGCCGGTCTGCAATGCGGAGCCGGTCCTCGCGGAAGCTTGGCGCTCGTCCGCTGCGCCCGCGCCCGCGCCCTTATTGAAAGCAGGGATTTTGTTCTGCCTGATGATATAAAAGCCGTTGCTGTTCCTGTTTTATTGCACAGAATTACGTTGTTTGCCGGCAGTGAACTTGAAGGTATAGATGAAAAACAAATAATCGAATCGATACTGGAAAAAACCGGAGCGCCAAGAATATGAAACCAGGACGTTCTTTTTTTATTGCGGCAGTTATTATGTGTTTTTTAAGTATGTTATCCTATTTTGAACCTGTTTTTTTAAAAATTTTGATATATGGAGCTGCTTTTTTTCTTCTAATTCTTATTGCGGACGGCATAATCCTGTTTTTTTTTACGGACAGGCTTAAAATTGAACGAAAGATCAATTCGATTCTTGCTTTAGGACATAGTTCAGTTGTTGAACTTGTTATTTCTTCCAGCGGGCGCGGTATAACCCCAGGAAAAATAATTTTGTTTGATATTTATGATAATTTATTTGATTGTACTATGTTTCCGGCGCAGATAAAACCGTTTTTCGATGGCGGAAAATATATTTTTCGTTATGAAATTACCGCGATGGAACGCGGCGACTGGAGGTTTCCGGCATGTGAACTTCTTTTGAGTTCTCCATTTCGTTTTTGGGCTTTTAAGATTCGTCATAAAGTTGTATCTCAAGGCTTTATTTATCCTGATTTTAATATGATTTATTCGTCTGTTGATTTTCAAGCGCTTGTCAGCGCTGTTGGCGAAACAAACGCGCGCAAACGCGGTATGGGTCTGGAGTTTGACAGTTTGCGTGAATGGCAATCAGGGGACTCTGTTCGGGCTGTTGATTGGCGGGCCACAGGGCGCAAGGGCAAACTGATAATTCGTGAATATAGAGATCAACAGGATCAGCAAATTCTTTTTATACTTGATTCTGGGTTTAGGCTTCACAAACAAGAAGAGAATTTCTCCGAAAAAAAAATTGCACAGACTCAATTTGATTCGGCGCTTAATGCCGTTCTTTTACTGGCGCACGTTGCGCTTAAACATGGCGACTCTGTTGCCGTGTCTGTTTTTGGATCTGTTGAACGCTGGGTATCGCCTGTACGCGGCGTACGCGCATTTGCATTTTTGATGAATTCTCTTTATAATGTTAGAAGCGCATCATGTCCGTCATCGGTTTTTTCGGCGATAGAGAATGCGTTAAGCCGTCTTAAAAGGCGTACTTTTATCATAGTTGTAAGTAATTTTCGGGAAGAAGATGAAAATCAGCTTTCAGGAATATTGAATTATGCAGAAAAAAAACATTTGCTTTTATTAGCTAATATACGTGAACCTCAGGCAGAAAATCTTGCAAAAATGGTTTTTAATGACGATAGTAAGCGATGTGAAGATGACATACTTTTATCATCTTCAGCATTTGCATACATTGCCGCGCGCCAAAAGCTTATGAAAAAATGGGAAAATCGCGGCATTTTAACGCTGGAATCAACGGCCGGTACGCTTTCGCCTCGTTTAATCAACAGTTATTTGAAAGTAAAACATTCAGGCGCTCTTTAGAGATCTCTATTTATATGATTGCGGTTAATGAAATTAAAGTAAAAAATATAATAACAAAAACCCGTGTTCCTGCGGGTGATTACGGCATAAATCCTTATATTGGATGTCCTCATGGATGTATATATTGTTATGCGGATTTCATACGCAGGTTTACCAATCATGCTGAAAAATGGGGCGGTTTTCTGGATGTAAAAATATACGGCAATAAACTGAATATAAAACGGCTTTCCGGCAAAACTGTTGTGTTCAGTACGGCAACTGATTCGTATAATTTTTTTGAAAAAAAATATATGGTTACAAGAAATATTCTGGAGCAGTTTACGCACAGCGACGTTAAAGTTGAAATATTGACAAAATCAGATTTAATAATCAGAGATATTGATTTATATAAACGGATACCGAATATAAGGGTTGGCATATCATTAAATACGCTTGATGATTCTATTCGAAGGGAACTTGAACCCGGCGCGCCGGCAATTGAACGGCGATTGAACGCTATAAAAAAGGTACATACTGAAGGCATAAATACGTATATTTTTTTGTCGCCGATGTTTCCGGGAATTACGGACTATAGGGCAATCTTGAATGAATGCAGAAATTTTGCCGGAATGTTTTATTTTGAAAATCTTAATCTGCGCGGATCGTATCGTCCGGTAGTTTTAAATTATATTCGCAATAAACATCCGGATCTTATTCCGCTGTATGATGATATATATAAATTTAAAACCAATCAGTATTGGCATTTGCTTGAAAAAGAGATATTCGCCTTTTGTCATAATAACGGCTTAAAATGCGGATCATATTTCTATCATGAAAAAATTCGAAAATAAGAAGTTTACTGCCGCGCCATTAAAAATAGATCGTTGACTATCTTTGAAGGCTTTCGTAAAATACCTTATGCTTGATTATCGTTTTATAGTAGAAAATTTGGACGCGGTTAAAATGAATATTCAAAACCGCGGTATGGAAGCCGACGCTGGTAAAGTTGTCCGTCTTTATGACAGGCGTAACGCGCTTATAACCGCCATTCAGGATTTACAGCATGAGCGCAATGTCAACGCGCAGGCGATGAAAGAAAAAAACGGGAGCGCCGGCCGTCAAATTCTTATTGAAGATGGAAAGCGCATAAAGGAACAAATTGCCGCCGGAGAAGAAGAACTTCGCGTCGTTGAGTCGGATTTGGAACAGGAGGCTAAGAAAATACCGAATATGGCTCATCCCGGCGCTCCGGTAGGACGGGACGATTCCTGCAACAAAGAAAAAAGTATTTTTGGAAAGCCTGTGCGGTTCGGCTGGCAGGCCAAAGACCACGTGGCTCTGGGGCAGGATTTGGATATAATTGATTTTGACGTGGCGACAAAGGTTTCCGGCACGAAATTTTATTATTTAAAAAACGAAGGCGTGCTGCTTGAACTTGGACTTATCCGTTACGCGCTTGATATTCTTTTGAAAAAAGGCTGGACGCCGTTTATTACGCCTGATATAGCTAAAGATGAAATACTTGACGGTACGGGATTTAATCCGCGCGGCGCGGAGACAAATGTCTACGGGCTTGAGGGTGAACAAAGCTGTCTTATTGGGACGGCGGAGATAACTTTGGGCGGCTATCATGCCGGAGATATTATTTTAAAAGAAAAGCTTCCGGTAAAAATGGCGGGACTTTCGCACTGTTTTCGCCGTGAGGCCGGCGCGGCAGGGCGTTTTTCAAAGGGACTTTACCGCGTTCATCAGTTTACAAAGCTTGAAATGTTTGTATTTTGTCTGCCGGAACAGTCTGAAGCGCTTCATGAAGAACTGCGCTTGATTGAAGAAGAAATTTTTTCAGGACTTGAGATACCGTTTCGTGTTGTGGATATTTGTACCGGTGATCTTGGCGCGCCTGCCTACCGTAAATGGGATATAGAAGCATGGATGCCCGGCAGGAACGGCGGCGAGTACGGCGAAGTTACGTCAACTTCAAACTGTACCGATTATCAAGCGCGCCGGCTTAACATCCGCTACAAGGACGAGAATGGAAAAAATCATTTTGTTTATACGCTGAATGGTACGGCTCTTGCCGTATCTCGTGCGATAATCGCGATTCTTGAAAATTATCAGCAGGAAGACGGAACGATTCATTTACCAAAGGCGCTTATTCCGTACTGCGGATTTGATGTAATCAAGAATAAAAATAAATCATAAGCTCTAATGCCGCGCGGTCTACTGTTTATTTTATTAGTATTTATTACCGGAGCAGCGGCCGCTCAGCCGGTTTATGTATCAGGCGGCGGCGGTTTTGAAAATCTCACAATAGATACGCTGAAGCTTGGCCGGTCTGATGATTATTATAGTTTGATGCATTTGAATTTTTTTGGCGTGGTCGAAGGCGATTTTGACAAAAATTACTCATATAAATTGTCGTACCAAAATGATCCGTTTTGGCAGAATACGGTAAAAAGTGATTTTGGCGTCAGGCTCGGCGTTATTGCAGTAGATTTTGGTGTTCAGGCGGGAGCGCATAATTCAGACAGCGGTTATAAAGTCAGTGATATTGAATTTTGGGATTTAGGCGTTGACGGCGGTGTAAGGCTTGAGTTTTCCGGTTTTTTTTTCACAGGCTTTAATTTTACGCTTGATATTGGAGGTAATGCGGCAAATAATAAAATAGGAGGAGCAGAACGTCAAATGATTGGTTTCTTTGGCGGTTTTTGGCTGCCTAATATTTTAATTTCCGGTAACTATTACCGGAAAGATTATAATGAAAAAATCAACGACGCGGTCTCGATACACGCGGCTTACTCAAAGATCGGTTTTAAAATGGAATTTTTTGCAAAGAATATATTCTACAGGCTTGCGCTTAAAGCCGGCACAATAACACAGACCTGCGGCGCGGTCAGCGGCAATAATTCTTCTGATCTTTCTGAAAACAAACATTTTTATATTGGAGCGGATTTTACGGTAGATTTAAGCCGGAGGCTTTCATGGTTTATAAACGCGGAAGCGCCGGTTTTGGGGTTAAGAGCGCCGATTTTTATGCAATTTACAGCGGTAAGCGGCGTAAAGTTCAGGTGTTTTGAAAACAGATAATCACAGGCAGACCATAACCGCTGCAGCCTAAAATAGAGTATGCCGCGCGCTCCTCATTGCGTCATAATAAAGCATATTAGGTTTGATTGTTCTGTTTCTTATATGATCGTTATAAAAATTTGTTCAGATCGGTAAAGATACTGCAAACCTCAAAAAACCGCTTCGTCCATTACTTTGAAGTGTGCGGTGCAGAGTAGTTTCCTTCATTTATTGAAAAAATCGCCGCGGCTTACCGGCTGTGTAGGAAGGCAAAAGCGCCCCTGCGGGAAACTACGGCAAAGTACCGGAGCATTGATGAATATTTGGCACTTTTTGACCCTGCAAAGCGCGGTTTTATGCAAAAAGTCCGCGAAATAATATGGCGCGCCTTCCCCGTCGCCCGCGAAAAGATAAGCTGGAATATGCCGACCTTTTATGACGGCGGTAACCTCATCCACTTTTGCGCGGCAAAAAAACACCTCGGCATCTACCCAGGGCCGCGTCTGATTTACACGATCGCCGCAGAACTCGCCGCCTACAAAACCACCAAAGGATCCATTCATTTCCCCTGGGATGCGCCGGTTCCTGTCGCGCTGCTCGAAGAAATATGCCGAGTTCGCGCGCGCGAGATGCAAGTGTGAAAAACGGTTTGTAGACCGCCGGCTGTCGTATCACCAAGGGCGCGGGGCGTATCGCGGAAGTGGCGGCGCGCTTCACACTGGACAAGATGCCCGCGAAGCAGATGGCGGTGGAGTCCGAGTTCAACTCCGGCGCTATCTCCGAAGCTGAGATGCATAAGCGCAAAGAGGAAATCAAGCAGGAAAATGTCTATTGACATATTTCAATAGGACAATTATAATTACGCTGTTATGGTAAACGCAGGACAAACGGAAACGCCGATGCGATTTTTTCTGGATACTTCAAGCGGCGTGCCCGTGTACCGGCAGCTTATAGAACAAGTGGAAAACGCAGTGGTATCCGGCAGGTTAAAGAGCGGTGACAGGCTGCCGACGATTCGATCTCTTTCGGTTGAGTTAAAAATCAATCCGAATACGATCGCCAAAGTATATAACGAGCTTGAAATTCGCGGAATACTCAAAACGCAGGTTGGCAGCGGGACTTTTATTTCACAAGCGTCGCCGGACAATGATAATGACCGGCGCGAAAAGAAGATTAGCAGTATACTCGGCCGTTTTTTTCGGGAAATGAATGAACTCGGAGTGAAAAAGCAGGAACTGGTTAAATTTATCGAAGAGTTCCAGAAAACAGAAAACAGAAAACAGAAAACAGAAAACAGAAAACAGAAAACAGAAAACAGAAAACAGAAAACAGAAAACAATAAGGAGTTGTAGATATGATAGAAATTGCGAACAAAGCGGATATATCTGGAATAACAAAAACGCCGGTGAAGAATACGCGGCGGAAGGGCGGGGCGAATTTTATCTTGACCCTGCTGCGATTTTTCGTGTTGATGACGGCGCTGGGCGTAAGCGCGGCTTTGGGGATGTTCCCGCACGTGTTCTCCGGCTGGGCCGGGACGGCTGTGTGCAGCGGTCTTTATACGGTTGCGCTGCTTCTTGTTTGCATTCGCAAGGCCGATGAATGGGAGCGGGCCGTAGTGCTGCGCTTCGGCAAATTTCACAAGGTAAAGGGGCCGGGATTGTTTTTCCTCATTCCTGTTGCCGACCGCGCGGTTCAAAGAGTGGACATCCGCATCCGCGTAACGGACTTTTCCGCACAAGAAACGCTTACGCTCGATTCGGTAACGGTTACCGTAGATGCGGTGTGTTTCTGGCATGTCTGGGATCCGGAAAAGGCGCTGCTGGAGGTGGAAGATTACGAAGAAGCGGTGGTTTTGTCGGCAAAGACGGCGCTGCGCAGCGCTGTTTCGCGCCATGATTTAAGCGCGTTCCTTGCGCGCGGTGATCTGGTCGAAAAGCAAATTCGCGCGGACGTTGATAAGAAAACTACCGACTGGGGGATTACAGTTCACCATATCGAAATTACCGACGTGCAGGTGCCGGAAGAATTGCAGGATGCGCTGTCGCGGACGGCACAGGCTGAGCGGGAGCGTGCGGGACGCATTCTTTTGGCTGACGCGGAAATCGAAATAGCCCGCAAGCTGGAAGAGGCGGTTGCCGCGTATACGCGCAGCGATACGGCGCTCAGGCTTAAGATTCTTTCGATTTTGAATGAGGGCTTTAAAGCGGGTAATTCGGCGGTACTTGTCCCGAGTTCCCTTACCGAAGCGTTGCAGGCCGGCGGCTTTTTCGGTGTTGAAAGGCCGGCAGGGTCTTCCGGTACCGGCTCTGATAATAATTCTAAATAAATTGTTTTAATCATGGAGGTTTTTATGAATAACAATGTAGTAGAAGCAAAAAATATGGTAAAGAATTACACGATTAACACGCTCACGGTGAACGCGCTGCGGGGGGTAACGCTTTCCATTGAAGGCGGTGAGTTCACCGCGATTGTCGGGCCGTCGGGGAGCGGGAAGTCTACCTTCCTTCATCTTGCCGGCTGCCTGGACACGATTACGTCGGGTTCGATGCTCGTTGGCGGGCATGATATTGCCAGTTTGAGCAAGCGGGAGCTGGCGCTGCTGCGAAGATCGAATATCGGCTTTATCTTTCAGGCGTACAACCTGATTCCCGTGCTGACGACGCTCGAAAACGTATCATTCCCGCTGACCCTTTTGGGCGTGGGCAA
>JAITHJ010000046.1 GCA_031280035.1 Spirochaetaceae bacterium
ATAAAAGCGGACAAGACGCTGAAAAACTCATAAAATGCTCGATTGATTCGAGCGTGCTGTTTGCGGCTATACGCGGCTCGTTTTCGTCATTTGGACTTTTTGTAGACCCGTTTACCGGCGCGCTGTTCAAACTCCCCGATGTGGCAACGCTCGAGGAAATCGCGTATCACCCGGGCGTGGACATTGCCATAGCCTCGATAGAGGACGTCCAGCCGGAATTGCGGCGCTACCTTATTCCTGTTGGCCGCGCGGACGTAACGGCAACTACTGAGTAAGACGGCGCATTGCCGCAAACTCTTGGCGGCGCGGCGGGCGGCGCGTTATAAACAGCCCGCTAGTTTTTTCATCTAAAACTCCTTTAGATGGGGAGCGCTCTAACCGGCGCTCCTTTTTTATGCGCCGCCGCCTACGGCGGCAGGGAGTGGACAATGGGGAGTGGACAGTGGCAACTGTCTTCGGGCGGGGGCGCGGTTCATTTTCCGCGCGCGTATGCGGGCGCGGCGGGGCGCGTTCCGCTCTGCGGCTTTTGGCTTGAAGCGCGTTCCGCTTCGGGCGCGGATTTGACGAGGCAGCCTTCATCATAGAAACGCATATCGTCTTCGCTCATTAAGCCGGTTTTGTACAAGCCGCTTGCAGTCTCATGCAACGCCGCTAACACCTCGCTTTTATATTTACCTTTCATAGCTCACTCCTCAACTTCCAAGAATGCGCCGGCTTCCACAGCGGCTTTAATTTCCGCTTCGGAATAAGCAAGCCATTTCTTGGCGAACGCTTTGTAGAAATCTACTTCGTCATTCGTAATAGTATCGCGTTTGTTTTTAGCAAATCCATACATGAAAAAAGCCCGCTCGCCGCGCTTAAATAAAACTATCGTTCGATACCCGCCGCGTTTGCCTTGCCCGCCCCGCGCGATACGCTGCTTGTAAACGCGCCCGCCCAAGTCCGCGTCAAAATTGCCCGCTTCAATTTCCTCAGCCGCCGCCCTCAATGCGGCGTCATCTAAGCCGTTCTTGCGGGCAAATCGTACAAACCATTTACTCTTAAAAATCCGCATAGCGCGTCCGTCTTGTCAAGCGTTAATGTAGTATAGCGCAAAATACGCTCAGGCGCAACCAATCAGGCGCAGACGGCGCGCGGGGCGGCCGGTGAACGCGCCGGCGGGGCGTAGGCGGGATAGCCGGACGGAAGATGGCGCGCCGTTCCCGTTAATTTATACGGGAACAAGAGCCGATAATCGATTTAACCAATGAATTTACGGATATTCATACCGCTTCTTTTAGTAGTTTCTTCACAAGCTTTCCCGCTGGATACCTCAGTAAGCGGCATCAGCGATGACTCTCTGCTCAGAACGCGGCTTGCGGAAACATTGTTTACCGAACCGCCGGCTGCGGTTCTCGGCGTAAAACCGTTTGTGGAACGGCTTGATACCGGAGAACGCGTCCAAATCCGTGTGGAACGCGGCAGAAACAATGACTTCTCAATCATCCTTGCCCGTGAGATAAACGGCGCGTTCACCGGCTGGGCGCAGGGTTCGTTCGTCCTGACGCGGAATATTCAGGACGGCAGCGTTTCCCGTATCAGAATCTTCTTGCGCAGCGACCCGTATACCTACATTCAGTTCCGCCCGTTAAACGAAACAAAGTCCGAAATGGATGTAATCGTTTATGACGCGATTCTCTCTCAGTCGCTGCCTATCTCAGCCTCTTTTAAAAGACTGCTGACAATGCCGCTGAATGACGCGCTGAATATGGCGGGGCCGCGATTTCCGCGCCGTTACTTTGAACCCGACCCTGAGAATTATACAATCGTTCGCAGCTTGATTTCAAAAATAAGACAGCGCCTGCCAGAAATCGAATTCGATAATGACGGCGCTATCGATGAAAACGGCGCGTATGTCCTTATCAACAACCTTCAACCGCAGGGAACAAAACACGGATTGAACTGTTCTGGCTTTGCAAAGTGGCTAACTGACGGGCTTATACGTCCCCTAACTGGTAAACGCCTTGCGATAACGCCGCTCAAAGAGCCTTACGGTGAGAGAGGAACAAGCTTTACCGAATCTTTTGAGCGCACACGCGACCCGTTCTTTGGCTTAGACTGGGTACGAAATCTCGCCGCCGCTGCCGGAACCGCTTTTAAGTCCGCAGACTTTGGCGTTCTGGAGGAAATCGAAGTGCGCCGGTATCCGTTTCAAGCGGTGCTTATGCGTAACGGAAGAAACAGTACCGCCCGCTATTACCCCGGCTTTCTGCAAAATGCAGGATTCGGCATGGAAGGAATCCAGCCTTTGTTGTACACGCTGGCTATAGACGAGCCCGGCTTTATCTTTTTAGGCGCTCTAAACAATCAAGGCGGAAACCCGCCGCTTAGAACCTATTTTCATATCGTAGCGCTTGCGCCGTATTTTGACGAAAAGAAAGTATTTCATGTGGCGGTATTTGAAAGCGCGGAAGAAACGTCATTCAACAGTTTTCGCGTCAGGTATCCGTCCCACTATATCAGTCTTTGCCGTATTCCGGCGGCGGCGGCGTTTGACCCGTAAATCCAGCGCCGTATTATTCCGGCAGCGGCGTTTTGAGTTTGCAAATCACCGAATCTGCACAAAATATTTTCTGGAACGAGGCCCATCGAATTCACAGAAGAATATCCCCTGCCATGTTCCCAAAAGCAACCCGCCGTTACGCACAATCACGCGCGCGCTTGATCCTACGCAGCTTGCTTTAAGATGCGCGTGCGAATTGCCTTCCGCGTGCCTGAACTCGTTCCTGACAGGAAAGGCTGCGGCAAGCCCAAGCAGCATATCATGCACAACATCGCTGTCCGCGTTTTCATTTATTGTAATTCCAGCGGTAGTATGCGGACAAAAAACAAGACACTCGGCTTCATTCTTCTTTTCAATGTTATAAAAATCCATCGCGGCTTTTGCAACGCTGGAGCTAATATTATAAAATCCCTCGCGCCCGGTCTGTAGTGAAAATTCAACAATCATATATTCGAGTATACCGGCAAAGTCTGTTTTGTATAAGCAGAGAACATCATCGTAAAATAAAAGCTTTAAGTAAAACTGCGTCCAATAACTCTTTTTTGGTACGTTTATTGCCGATTCTTTCCTCTAACACCCTGAAGTCAGACGGAATTATAATAATCTTTTGACCTTCGGAATCCGCAAGGCTTAATGCTTTTGGAATAAGATAATAGGGAGAATCGTTTACCAAAATTTTTACGCTTTCCGGTATATAATTGATATTATTATACCACGAAAACAGTACGATAGGCGCAGGCTGCGCCGATTGAAAAAATGTCTTTGCCGAACCGGCCACTACAACACTAACTGCAGTCCGCCAATCCTTATCAGCATTGCTATTGGTAAAATCAACGTTCTCAGAAAACCCGCCGTATTTTAATCCTTCATAAAACGCTGTCTTTTCAGGAATACTAGGCTCTTTATCATAAATAAAAAACACATTTCTTTTTATTTTACCCATAATCGGAGACGGCGTTTTATTAGATTTTGGTTCAGGTAACTCCTTCACGGCAGCGGTGTCCGGCGGCTTGTCCGTCTGCGCGATCGCGTTGTCCGTCTGCGCCGGTGCGCTCTCCGGCGATCCGCCGGCTGCCTGCGGATCGTTCGTCTGCGGCGGGGTATTTGGCGGCGATCCGCCACCTCCAGCCAACGCCGATTCCAATGCGGGAGGCGTCTCACTTGCCAAAGAAGCGGCGCAGACTCCCGCACGGTAATAATCAACTTCTGTGTGGCTTTTAACGTAGTAAAAAGGAAAATCATTGTTATCCTGATTATTACCATCGGAAAAAACAAACGTCTTTGTTGCGCTGTTATTATCTTCAGCTAACACCTTTGCATAAAGTCCGGCAGCTTCGATATACGCATACGGAAAGAAAACCGCAGCCGGACGCCTTGATGATTTTTGTATGGCTTCAGTTATGCTAAGACTGCTTGTATCTTCCATAACGCGTACAATTTTTATCTGTCTGAAAATTTTAAATGATGCATCAATCCGTCCAATATTTTCGTATTTTCTGCCGTAAACCGCGCTAAAATAAATATCGCTTACCAGTATAACTGGAGGCCGCAAAAAAAACATATAGGTTATTATACCTATAAAAAATATGAATGATATTAAAGGGACGTAATTTCCGCAAAAGCGCTGAACAGTCACAATATCACTATATCACAATGCAAATCAGCTTGACTAGCCAGACTATTAACAGTATCCTTATTTGGCTATCAAAATGTTTCTCAAAAAAACGGCATTATTTTTTTTGATTATTATGATGACTTCATGCGGCACCATGTCAGAGCCTCCGCCAAGACTTGGGCAAGGCTTTCTATTTATTTCCGGCGTAGGTCTCATTGGCGGCGCTGTTGCGATGAACGGCGGAGATATAAAAGTAACAACGGGCAAAGATCCTACAGGACAGGCCATGGCTTTTATGGGATGTGTACTGCTTATATTCAGCGCTGTATCCCTTCTGGAATAGCAGACCGGATACAGACGCAGTTGGAATAATCAGGCAAAAAGACCGGAATCGGTATGAGGCAAAAAACAGGCCGCAACAAATTCATCCATATAAGAAGGATGCGATGACAGTTCAAGATAGGTCATTCCTCCGGCAATCTCCGACACTTTTTTTACCGCAGCGCAGGAGGTAAGCATTGCGTAAGCGCCGGACAGCGAACTATTGCCGATATAACGGAATTTTTCTTTTGGAAGTTTTGGAAACATACCTATCATTATAGCGTGATCAATATCTATGCCGCTGCCTATACCGCCCGCAACATAAACTTCTTCTATTGTATCGATAGAAAAATCAACTATGGCAAGCATTGTACGAATTGCCGAAAAGATAGCTCCTTTGGCACGGATAAAATTATCAATATCGCTTTCTGTAAGAACTATATCCTGTCCGGTTTCGCTTTCATCAGCGAACACGATAATAAAACCCACGCCGCCGCTCTCGTCTTTAATAACACGTCTGCCGCCTTCAAGATATTTGCCTTTAGCATTTATAATCCCGCACCGGAATAGTTCTCCTATTATGTCGATAAGTCCGGAACCACAAATTCCGGCAGGTTTTACGCCGGTTTCACCTATTATTGAAAAATCCGGATCTCCGGTTTCTTTATTTATCGAACATTTTTCGATAGCTCCTGTCGTAGCCCTCATGCCGCAGGAGATCTCTCCGCCCTCAAACGCCGGCCCCGCCGAACACGCGCACGAGAACAGAAACTCAGAATTGCCGAACACAAGTTCGCCGTTTGTTCCCAAATCAATAAACAGCGAAAAATTTTCTTTGCGGTAAAAATCAGCCGCCAAAACGCCGGCGGTAATATCACCGCCCACATAGGAGCCTATCGCAGGCGCAATAACAACTCCGGCGCAAGGATTCACGGGCAATCCTATATCACCCGCACTGAACTCATCCGCGTTAAAAAAGGCCGGAACGTAAGGCTCAAGCCTAAGATACTCCGGCGCTACAGCAAGTAAAAGATGCGCCATCGTTGTATTTCCAGTAATAGCAATGCGGTAAATCTCTTCGCTTTCTATACCGGCCATTGAACAAATACGTTTTATAAGCGGATAAATACATTCCTCGATTATCGCTTCACGCAGCTTTTTTATGCCGTCTTTTTTTGTACTTTCTATTATTCTATTGATAACGTCCGCGCCGTACCGTATTTGTGCATTGCCTCCAGAAGCTGATGCTACGGGAAGTCCTGTGGCCAAATCAACAAGAAGCATAGAGACCGTTGTCGTACCTATATCTATAGCAAGACCCGGAAGCATCTTACCGGCATTTCTGACATCAATTACGGTCCGGCTGCCGTCTTTTTCCAGACGAAGTACACATTCCGTTCTAAAGTTATGTTCACGCAGCATAAGCGGAAGACGGCGCAGCGCATACAGACTGAATTTAATTTTATCTTCATCTATGCCTGTTTGTCCGGCAATAGAGCGCGCCGCTCGTTCACGATCCGCCAAAGCATCATCCAGAGACGGCGCTGTAAGTTCAACATTGACTGTCTCAACGCCGCAGTCTCCGGTAAATCCAAGTTCCTTTAAGGCTGCCCGTACATCATCAAAAACGGCCTTTTCCCGTGCGCCGGAAAAATCGGTAACGCGAATACGGCTCTGAAATGCATTCGCCGACTTGGGAACAAAAATTTCAACATCGCCGGACGGCTTGTGAGCGCAAGCCAAACGCCAGCCTTCATTAAAAGCGTTCTCTTCAATATATTTTGGTTTTTCACCATCAAGTTTTCCAGAAACTAGTTTAACGCGACATTTCCCGCATGTTCCATTACCGCCGCACGGCGCATCAATAACCACACCGGAACGCTTTGCAGCGTCTAGTACCGTCTCGTCTTTTCCGACATCTACAACAACAGAATCACCGTCTTCAATATTGAATTTTATCATCATCGAATCCTCTCGAATGGAGGTGATGGGAATTGAACCCATGTCCTAACGCGCGGACTACAAGCGTCTACAGGTTTAGCCGTGCATCATATTGTCAGGACGGGCTTGGCTTCACGGCACGCGGCCCATCCGTATTTCAGAAAATCTTACCGCGCAATGTCTGAAAACCATTGTGCGGCCAGCCTTGATTGCAACGCGGAAACAGCCCCTCAAGGCGGCGAGACTGTCCCACGCGATTACGCCGCTAAGGCGTAGCCGTAATTGTCGTTTTCGGCAATTATAAGTTTGTCGGATATTAGGAGGCCGACGCTCCACCTGCAACCTGCAACCCGAGCCGCGCCAGTCGAAACCGGTGCACCCCCGAAAAGCATTATGTAATATTACCGTTATTCAGCAAATTAAACAAGCAGGTACGCTGGAAGCTTTAGCATACGCAAATATGAAATAAACCTGCCCTATCTTAAACGGAATATCCTCCGGTTATTCTCCAATGATTTTGACAAGCACGCGTTTTTTCCTTTTACCGTCAAATTCTCCGTAGAATATCTGTTCCCAAGGGCCAAAGTGCAGTTTACCGCCTGTTACTGCAATAACAGCCTCACGTCCCATAATCTGCCTTTTTAGATGGGCATCGGCGTTTACCTCACCATGATTATGATGATAAAATTCAACAGGCTCATGGGGGGCTATTTTTTCAAGCCACACGTCAAAATCATGGTGAAGTCCGCTTTCATTATCGTTTACAAAGACGCTTGCCGTAATGTGCATCGCATTTACAAGACATAATCCCTCTTTTATACCAGACTCCCGCAATAACGATTCTATTTCACCAGTAATATTGATAAACTCACGCTCTTTTTTTGTACAAAACCAGATTTCTTTGGTAAATGATTTCATTAATACCCCTCTTCTGACTATTTTGCTATAACTTTTGCGCCTGAACCCGGTTTTATCTCATAATAAACCGCATGAAAACCAAAAATACGCTCATATTCTTCCAGTTTAGCAAGATATTCTCCGGTAAGAGACGCTGGTAAGATAACATAAACGCAGCCTCCAAACCCGCTGCCCGTCATCCGTGCGCCCAGAATACCGTCAATTTCCTGTGCACGTTTCACAAGCCAATCAAGTTCAGGGCAGGTTACTTCGTAAAGATCACGAAGACTCTCATGGGAATGAAAAATATTGCGTGTAATAACAGGCAAATCTCCGGTTTCAAGCGCGCCGGCAATCTCATCAACACGGGCAAGCTCTTTAATAGCGTGCATACTCCGCCGTCTGACTTCTTCATTGAGGTTGCCCATCAACTCTATCATATCAGCGCCGGCAAAATCCTTGATTTTTTTTACCTGCCGTTTTTTTAAGAGAATTTCCAGTCCTTTATCCAAATCTCTGCGCCTGACACGAAGTTCTTCGTCAACGCCAATAAACGGAACTTTTGAATCGATTATCAATGTTCTGTATTTTGGAACCGGACTTTTTATCACAGACACCTCGCCGGCAGATTCATCAAACACCAGAAAACTATCTTTACGGGCATTCATTATTACAAAGAAGTCGGCAGTTTTATTTTCATCCTCGTAAAATTCTCTGTGAAGTTTGTCAAGGCTGGTTATCAGTTCTTTATCGCTGATATTGCTGTTCAAAAGACGCCGAAGGGCAAGCGCTGCGGCAACTTCCATAGCTATTGCCGATGCAAGGCCTATGTTCTGAGGTACATCGCTTGAGACAGTAAAGTTCATACCTTTAACAACGCAGCCTTTTTCAGCAAACAAACAAATGGCAAGCTTAATATGATTCGCCCAGCGGTCTTCGCGCTTATAATGCATATTCATTATTGTAGTACGCTTTCTTTCGCACATTTCTGCTGTGAAAAACCTCAGTGAATTGTCTTTACGCGCGCTTACCGCAACGCGAACAAATTTATCAATTCCCGACGAAAGACAAACGCCCATGCCTTTTTTACAATGTTCGCCCAGGTAGTGAATTCTTCCCGGGGCTTCGGCAACCACAATACGTTCGTTTTTATCGGCAATCTCATATTCTTTATTGTGAATCTGAGTTATTTCATTCAAGTCCAACTTCTCAACCTCTTGTCGAAAATCAGCGTTTTACCACGTATTCTAGTAAAATTTTCCTTGATTTTCAGTTATTCTAATAGTTTTTAAGAGAACATTCAAGCGGTATAGTACGTTCATCATAAGTAATTCTACATTTAATTCACATCATCTGACGCAAGAAGCGAAGCGAGGCGGCGTTCTTCACCCAAAGATAATTCTCCGGGCAGTATAAGCGGATCATTTTTTAACGGCGAAGTCAGAAAACCATGCCGTAAAAAGAGTTCGAAACGGCGATCGCAGTCCTCTTCGCTATTCATGCTATAGATATAAATTCCGGCGCGCCGCCATTTCAAGCCTCCTTTAATTGCGGTTTCTATCTCTTCGTATAAAACCGCTCCGCGTTCGGGATGCGCCGCAAGATTGTTCACAGCCTGCGCGGTACATGCAACAAGAACCGGTGAAACCAAATCAGAAGGCGGAAATTTTTTCTGCAAAATCTTATCTAAAACAAGCGTACGCGGCGCGGAAGGAAACGGCAATACAGGGATAAAAAGATTTTTTTGTTCACTATGAACTGGATTTTCACCAGAAAATGGACGCCAAATAGTAATTTTGAAGGATTGAATATCAAAACCAGCCTGAATCAATGCATGATTCAGAGAAAAATCGTCTTTATAGATACGAAAAACCTTATCGGGAAAGAGTTTTTTCAACGCTTTATATAAACGTTCTTCATAAAACGTTGGAAGAGGGGCGTAAAGACCGCGTTCCGCAGCGCTTTTTAGTTCAGCGGTAACACGCACAGGCTTATGTCCTAACACAGAAGCGCCTCCGGCCTGCCAAAGATCAACAAGACGCTTGCCATCCTGCGTGTAAAGCCGCCATCCACGAGCGCGTTTTATAACAGGGACTTTGCCAAAAGATTGAAAACTCTGACCGATTAGAAAATAATCATTCTGATTCACCATTTTATTTCGTATATTTTTTAATTATGCTTGAAAAAAGCAAATTTTTAGTATAATATCTTTAATATGCAAACAATACTAGCGCGCCTTGACGAACTTGGCGTAACGATACCTGAAATACTCATTCCATCGCATGAAATTGATATTGAAAAATGGGCTGTCGTCGCTTGCGACCAATGGACACAAGACAGAACTTACTGGCAAAAAGTAGAAGAATGGACACACGGCTATCCTTCTACGCTAAACATGATTTTTCCTGAGGTTTATCTTGGAGACGGTGCTGGAGACAAGCGAGTTGAATCGATACATCATGCAATGCGCAGCTATCTTAATGACAATTATTTGACAAATCCTGTGCTTATGCCCCCGCGCAATGCAGGTATTTTTGTTGAACGCGAATGTAAGCGCGGAATACGAAGCGGGTTTCTGCTTGCCGTTGATCTTGAAAAATACGACTGGCGTTCAGGAACTAATTCGTTGATAAAGGCCAGCGAAGAAACCATCGAAGACCGTATTCCTCCAAGAATGAAAGTACGCGAAGCCGCTCCGCTTGAATGTCCTCATATTATGCTTTTAATTGATGATGAAGAAAATATATTGATGTCGCTCTTTGAAAAGCTTATGGCTGGCGCTCCATTCGCTTACAAAGGGCTTTTGATGTTTGACAGCGGCGGCATTCAGGGTAAACTTGTCTACCGCAAGAATGACTGGGAATTTATCTGCGATACGCTGCAATTTCTATACCGGCGTTCTGTTACCACGCTCGGTGAAGAAAATGCTTTTTTATTCGCCGTAGGCGATGGAAATCACTCTTTGGCAACGGCAAAAGCTGTTTGGGAAAAATACAAAGCCGAACATGCCGGAGAACCGGGGTTAGAAAAACACAAAGCGCGTTATGCAATTGCCGAAGTTGTAAACCTTCATGACAGTTCCCTTGAGTTTGAGCCAATACACCGTGTTCTTATTAACATAAAGGCAGAAGAAGTCATTGACTCAGCGTGCAAAAACCACAATTTTTCCGTACGTACGGTAACCGGCATTGTTGAACTTATCATGCAGATAAATAATGAAATTATCCCGGGAATTCGTTACGGTATAATCACGCATGATTCATATACGCTGCTATCATGCGATGGAGATGAGGCGTCAACGGTTTACATAGAGCCTGTTATTCAGGATCTGCTTAACAGAGGAAGCTCAAAATCTGAAAAGACCGCCGTAGATTATATTCACGGCGTTGACGAACTTCTGCGGATTACCGCAAAAACCCCCAATTCAGTTGGAATAATTTTACCGCCGTTCCGCAGGATGGGATTATTCAAAACAATTGCTAAAAACGGCCCGTTGCCGCGAAAAAGTTTTTCGTTGGGAAATGCCGAAGAAAAACGTTTCTATCTTGAATGTAGGAAACTTTTCTGTTAAAGTAGATAAACTGTCCGCAGCGTAAAATACGTTCGCAGCGGTTATAGATTCCCAAAGGGAAATTAACAAGCCGGCGTGGTGAAATGGCAGACACGGTAGACTCAAAATCTACTGGCCGCAAGGCCGTATGAGTTCAAGTCTCATCGCCGGCAAGGGATACGGTTATATTTTTTTTGTTTTCCGCCGGTTTTATACGGACGGCTTCTTCTTCAGTTTTGGCTTCTTGTTTTTTAAGATTGATTACCCGCCATACATCCTGTCCGGTGATAGGAATACGTTCAAAATGATGGTTTACGGCTTGCGAAACGGCCTGCGTATATGCCGCCGGAATAGTACTGAATGCAGTCCTTTCAAGTTTTTCGTAACTGCACGGCACACCTTCTTCTTCAACAAATTGTATGTAAATAGGCGGCATCGCGCTTGCGGGAAGCATTTGGTACAATCCGCACAGATGCGGTTCAATTTTTCCATCAGTAAATTTTATTTTTTCAGTCGTAGCCCAGCCCAGCGCAGCGTAAATGGCGCGGCGAAGAACTAATCCGGCTTTTGCCTGATCGTCAATAAGGCCGGACAAAACATTCATCCAGATACCGCGTATTGTGGATTCGTAATTTATCCTGTCAATTTCGACTTCTATCACACAAGCCGCAGCGGGCGGCGGCGCGGTCTCCGCCGTTTCTTCTTCCGCAACGGCAAATGATACTCCAACTCCGCGCTGAGGAAGCATTCGTTCACTTTCCGCATCACAGCGTCCGCGCAAAAGTTCGTACGCCGCCCATTTGCGCTTAAAACCGGATTCCAGCGATACCGCGCCCAAAATATCGCGGCCGGCAACGCCGCCGCCCGCCGCGCTGCCGGCATTACTGTCTCCTTCAAAGCGCGCTTTCACCTTGCTCTGAAGATGATCCCGCCGCCATTCCGCGCCGTTTTCTCCCAAAAGATCGGTTATCTTGGATATATGCCGTTCAACGGCAAAAGCCGTAAGCGCCGCGCCAAAACCGGCAAATGGCCCTGTCGGCGGAAAATTATTTCGTACTGCTAACGCCTCTGCGCTAACCTTGCCCATCTTATACACCTTTGAGACATAGCGGACTGTTTCTTCCAATATAGGGCAGGCAAGCGCGGCGGCGGCTCCAAACCCAATCTTTATTGTCGCGCTGGTATCAAGAATCTGTCCGTCAGACTTCAGCGAACTACGCATATAAATTACTGATGGAGTGCGTTTTGGCGAAAACAAATAATCTTCTTCACGCGAAAGCTGTAGTTTGACGATTTTCTTTGTCATTACTGAAGCAAGCGCGGCAAGAGACGCAATAACCGATGGATACCATATTTTTCCGTCAAAATGGATGCCCAGTTCGGTGTTCTCTATGGTTACCTGTTCCACGCCAAGCCCAAGCGTTTTGGCCACAGTCTCACGCACCTCATTGGGGCGCTGGGCCGCTGTTTTTATCGTAAGCGCAAATCCTCCAACGCTTATTCCGGCAATAGCGCCATGCGGTTCGCTATACCAGTGTTCTTGGATTCCAGTTTCGTAATGTCCTTCAACAACGCTATTTCCTTCAGCTTTTACCGGATAGTTTGATTCTGTTTTTTTAGATAGGAAGATATGACCGGCCTCACAGGCGTCTTCTATCGAGAATTCGGGAGTTCCCTCTTCTATTTCGATAACGCATTGCGCGGCGTATTCTTCCAGTTTTAGCGAATCAGGTCCGACAAGCAGCGCGACAGGTTCTCCTGCGTAGCTTATCTTTTCTGCGGCAAGCAAAGGAATGTCCGCATCAAAGAGTGTGTTTTCTCCCGGAATATCGGCGGCGGTTATCAGCAAAAAAGGCGGGGGCAGCTCTGGAGAAGACACCGACTTTAACGTGCCGCACGCCGCAGGGGAACGGATAATCAGCGCGAAATAATCGTCATCGACAGGAATATCATCAACATACATACTGAACCGCCTTTATGACCCGCTCTATCTGGGCAGGATTCATACCCGGCCAGAGCGGAAGAGAGATTTCATTGAGGAAAGACCGCATAGTTTCAGGAAAGTCTTCCGGCTTAAATCCATAACGTTTGACATAGTAAGGCATGGTATGGAGCGGAATAAAGTGAACGGAAACGCCGATTCCCTGATTCTGTAGTTTTTCCACGCATTGATTCCGCGTTCCACTGCATTTTTCAGGATTGATGCGCAGCGGATAAAGATGGCGCGCGTTGGCGGCGGATGTTGGCGGTATGAAAAACCGTTCATCTGCCGAAAACGCCGTATCATACGCGGCGGCGATAGTCTTCCGCATTTCCCATAACTGCACAGCCCGCTGTAGTTGAACGCGGCCAACGGCGGCAAGCAAGTCGCAGAAATTGCATTTGAAGCCGGCTTCTTCGATTTCGTAATACCATGCGGCTTTATTTTCCGTATAGCGATTCCACACGGGGCGGTCTATGCCGTGCAGACGCATCAGCTCGATTCTTTGCGCGAGCTTGCCGTTACGGGTTACGACCATGCCGCCTTCTCCTGCGGTGATTGTTTTTGTCGCGTAGAAGGAGAACACTCCGGCGTCTCCTTCCGTTCCGGCGAAACGGCCGTTACCGAGCGGCGCGGGAAACGAATGGGCGGCATCTTCGATTACGGCGAGGGAATACTGCCGCGCGATACGCATAATTGCGTCCATATCGCAGGGAAGGCCTCCAAAGTGAACAGGGATTACCGCTTTGGGAACGCCTTTGGGGCCGCCGTCAGGATACGCGCTTTTCCCTTCAGCGAGCCGTTTTACCGTTCGTTCCAAGCGATCGGGGCAGATGAGGAACGAATCGCGCGCCGTATCGGCAAAGGCGATTTCCGCGCCGAGATGAACGGCGGCGGCGGCGGTTGCGGCAAACGTATAGGACGGAGTAATAACAACGTCTCCGGCTTTGACACCGCACGCTTCGATGGCGAGGTGGAGGCCGCTTGTAGCCGAATTAACGGCAAGGGCGCGCAGATCTCCGCCGCCGAGGAATTCGGCGAACTCCTGTTCGAATGAGGCGGCCTGCGGCCCTGTGGTAAGCCAGCCTGATCGCAGCACATTCAGAACGGCGTCTTCTTCTTCTTTACCGATGAACGGTTTTGCGAATGGGATAGTTTCTTGCGTCATAACGGACTATTTTATGATGAAATAGCGATTAGGACAAGGATTACGGCGCGTTGCTGGGACGGAAGGCGGCGCGGCGAAAAGATTACAGCACGGGGCCGGAACAACGGGCGGGGCGTCCGATTGGATGTTCGACTCGTTCTATTTCGAAGCACGATTCGATTTCTTCCTTTGAATAGAGTTTGCCTTCTCCAAGACCCGGACAGGAGGACATCGAGCTGCGCCAGACTTCTTCATCCGCCATGCAGCCCTGCCAGAACGGGAATATCCTGCATTGAACGGGACGAATGTCATAGATGGAGCAGCCGTCTTTCCAGAAGAAGCAGTCTCGATTTGACAATTCTTTAACCACGAGATATTCGATTTTGCCATCGGGCGAGATCCATCTGCAATAGACCTGAATAAACTCATCGGGGGGCATTTTCAGCGCGCGCGAAAGATTGCTTAGGTCATTTCTTGATAAGAAAACATAGCCGCTTTCGTACCGGCAGCAGTTAGAGCAGCGCTTGCACGACCAGCGCAGTCCGTCTTCATAAAATGGCTTCATGGGAAGATGATATACTTTCTTTCATTAAAAAACAAGCGCGCGCGGCAAGACTCCTGACAGAAAAACTCAGATATTAAAATGGAAGAGCAGGGCAAAGATCGATATTGACGAGTCTGAGATAGTTATTACAAGGACGAATAAACTAATGGAAAAGCATATAAAGTCAAAAGACGCTTTGCATTTATCGTGCGCTATTGAGGCTGAATGCAAATACTTTATAACAACCGACAGGAAAGTCTTGAACAAATCCATTGAGGATGTTATTGTTGTTGATCCGGTAGATTTTATCAAAATAACAGGAGCATGAAAATAAAGACGGACACGCTTCTTAGAACAGAAGGGATGGAAGCATTGGCGGCCAAATTGGGTTTAGTTGATGCGGAACGGTTTATTATGCTGATACAAAAAGAGCCATTCGATTATACAGAATGGCAGGAACACTTATTTGAAAATCTATCTGTTGAAGAATTAAGCGGGAAAGCGGCTGAATACCGCAGCAATACACCGGCGCGCGCGGCGGCGAAGAACTGCGGCGGTGAAGAAGCGCAGGGTAACTATGGGGAATGAATGTATGAAAGAGTCTTATAAGACGTTATTCTTGAGTATTATCTCAACGGCGGCGGCGTTGTGCGCGCTGGTAATGCACACGGCGTGCGAGAACTTCGCGCTGGGAAACATCGATGACTCTTTTGAAGTAGCTGCGATACGTCCTAGTTTAACGCTGCACCGCTACGATCTGGATGTTGTATTAGGTTCCGGTCTTACGTATCAGGGCAATGCGGATATAAGCTACAAATGGTATTCCAACAGCGTCAACTCAACGGAAGGCGGCGCGCTTGTTTCAACGGAGGTTACCTGTCCTATTTCCGCGCAGGACATGATAGGGCGGCATTACTACTATGTTGAGATAACGGTTGACAAAGACGGCAAGCGCACAAGCAAGAAGAGCAACGTATGCGTTGTTACCGTTCTGATTCCCCGATACGAGCAGGACAACTATGTATCCGGCCTTTATGTGAACGGCGCGAAGGATGCGCAGGTTATTCCCAACGATACTTCAGTGCAGGAGTGGCTCGCAGACAACGCCCAGTCAAACTCCGAATACGCCATTGTATTAGACCAAAATATGTCTTTTGAAACGGTTACACTTGCTTCAAGCAGTCTTAACGGCGCGTCCAACGTAACGGTGCATCTGTTTGGCAAAGGCACGGAACAAACAATCACGCCTTCTTTAACCAGCCCCGTATATCCTCTGTTCTTAGTTCAGGGCGGCGTAAAGCTCGTGCTGGATAAGAACATCACGATTGACGGCCTTAACATTAACACGAGCGCCACCTATGAAAACCTCATATCCGTAAAGGACGGCGGCGTTCTTGAGATGAATGACGGCTCGAAAGTTACAAAATATGGTGCGGTGTCAAATCCTGCCGCAGAAGCCCCTATAGGAATTAGCGGAGGCAGCCGCTTTATCATGAACGGGGGAGATATAGTAAGCAACTATAGTTCCTACCACAGCGCAGGCGTAAATGTTGAGAACAGCAGTTTTGAGATGCACGGCGGCACAATTTCCAGCAACACCTCAACCGCCTACATGCAGGGCGGCGGCGTATCTCTCTGGGCCAGCAGTTTTGAGATGACCGGAGGCGAAATCTCCGGCAATACCTGTAGTAACTCAACCGGCGGCGGCGTAGGAGTCAACCATAACTACCTTGATCCTCCTGATCGTATCTACAGCAGCTTTACGATGAGCGGTAACGCAAAAATCTCCGGCAATATGGCTCCCGCTGGAGGAGGAGGTGTCTATGTGGACGAAGG
>JAITHJ010000021.1 GCA_031280035.1 Spirochaetaceae bacterium
ATGCGCCGACCGGCGTTACTATTCCTATAAGACGTTTTTCAGTTTTATTTTCAGCCATGTGTTATCCTCTTTTTTATAATATCATAAACTGTATTTTATTTTCAATAGTCGTATTCTTCCGTCCTGCCGTGCTTTTATCCGCTGTCATGGATGTTCAGAGGTATCTCTTTAGTTCGCTCATTGTCTAAATATCCAAAGTATTCTTTGTTTTCATTATACAGTATTTTCTGGCTCTATTTTTAGCCGCTGTTATCTTGCCTTCCTGATTTTTTTATGGTATAAATATTCCGGATAAATAATGATTTATGCTAATAATTGATAAAATACAAAACGGTATTGTTATAGATCACATCAAAGCAGGGCAGGGCGTACGAATTTTTGATTGGCTTGAACTTGGAAAATCGCCGCATACTATAGCGTTTGTCGTAAACGCCGCATCATCGCAAATGGGCAGAAAAGACATTATAAAAATTTATGATACTATTTCAATTAATTACAAACTTTTGGGGCTTATAGATCCTAGTATTACGGTTAATATAATTGAGAATCAGCGTATCAGCAAAAAAATAAGCTTACAGCTCCCTGAGCGCGTGGAAAATTTGCTGACGTGTAAAAACCCGCGTTGTATTACTTCCACAGAACATTATGTGCGCCATGTATTTCATCTTATCGATGTTCAAACACAGACATATCGCTGTGAATATTGTGATGAAACGCGGAACGCCGGTGATTTTAAATGAAAAAATTTTTTTGTGATTTTCGTATAGTAGATTGTGATTCAGATTTTTTGGGCAGTGTCTTTGTTGAGAATAATCGTATCACAGAAATTTTTCCTTCCACTCTAGATATTAAATGCAGGCAAAAAGCCGCCGTCGGAGCGGACGCTGTATTTTCCGGCGGTTCGCGTCTTGTTTTAATGCCTGGGTTTATAGATATGCATGCTCATTTTCGTACGCCGGGTTTTCAAGAAAAAGAAACGCTGGAATCTGCGTGTTTGTCCGCCGTACGCGGAGGCTGGACAAGCTCCGTATGTATGGCGAATACAAATCCGCCGGTTGACAATATTTCGCTTGCAAATTGGATTAAAAAACGCGCCGATGAAATCATGTTTATAAATTTATATCCTGTTTTGTCTTTGACAAAAGGAATGAAAGGAAAAACGCTTTCAGATATAAAGTATCTTAAAAAGGGCGAAAAGTATCCGCCGCTGTTTTCTGAAGACGGCAATGACATAAAAGATGCCGCTGTATTTCTTGAAGCATTAAATGCCGCCGCTAAACTTCAAACGCCTGTTTCATGTCATTGCGATAGAGGAGGAGAACGAAAGGCAGTTGGCCGCGTTATTAATCTTGGTGTAAAATCAATGTGTCATATACATATTGCGCATGTATCTACAGACGCGGCTGTGTCTCTTATACGAAACGCAAAGAAAACATATCGTAAACATAATGGATTTAGATTGACATGTGAAGTTACTCCGCATCATATAGCCCTTAATAACACTGATGCTTTGCGTTTAGGCATATCTACTTATGGAAAAGTTGCGCCTGCGCTTGGAAGTGAATCGGACAGGCGCGCTCTTATAGAGGCGCTGCGTGATGGTACGATTGATATTATTGCTACAGACCACGCTCCTCACACAAATGAAGATAAAGAAAAAGGTGCAAATGGATTTACCGGATTTGAAACAGCGTTTCCTGTGTTATATACAAATCTTATACGGAAGAATAAATTTTCTTTGTCGTCTCTTTCGCAATTTTTGAGCGCTTCTCCGGCGAAAATTCTTGGGTTAAAAAATAAAGGCAGAATAAGAAAAAATTATTGCGCTGATATTGCGGTAGTCGATATAGACAAAAAAGTTGTTATCAAGAATGAGTTCTTTTCGCGTGGAAAAAATTCTCCGTTTATTGGCAGGAATTATTATGGGGAAGTTGCAATGACAATTTCAGGAGGGCGTTTGGTATATGAACGCTGAATTTAGCATCGACAGATTATACAGAGCTGTTGCTGAAAAAGGAAATGTATGCGTCGGCTTGGATACATTGCCGGAATATGTTCCTGAACAGTCTTTGCGGCGGATAGGCGGTACCGGCGCTGTGCTTCAATACAATGAAGCGGTTGTCGACGCGACATTTGATGTATGCGCTTGTTATAAAATTCAAATAGCTTGTTATGAGGCTCAGGGGCTTGCCGGTCTTGATGTTTATTCAAAAACGCTCGGTTATATAAAAAAACGCGGCGGCATAAGCATTGCCGACATAAAGCGCAGTGATATTGCGGATACTGCGGCGCAGTATGCCAAAGCTCATTTTTCCGGAGATTTTGAAGCGGACATAGTTACGCTTAATCCGTATATGGGGATGGATTCTATAGAACCGTGGCTTTGCGAATCCCGAAAGAAAAAAAAAGGCGCGTTTGTATTATTGCGTACCAGCAATAAAGGTTACAGGGATTTTGAAGGACAGAGAACAGAAACCGGAAGGTATTTGTACGAGCTTGTCGGAGACAGGCTTTTGGAAGTTATTTCAAATGAGACGACGAATTCGCCTTACGGTATTTTTGGACTTGTAGTCGGCGCGGAATCAAAAACCGGATATGAACGTGAACAGGCGCGCGTGATAAGAAAGAAATACGGTTCTTTGTTTTTTTTGATTCCCGGTTACGGTACACAAGGCGGCGGCGCGGAAGAAGCGGCGCTTTTGCTGAATTCTGACAAAAACGGAGGCGTGGTCAACGCATCGCGCTCTATACTTAAATCATGGTGTTTGTCTGATGATCCGAAAAACGCCGTCATAGAAACTGCCGCTGAAAGCGCAAGAAACGCTGTTATCGCAATGCGCGATGCGATATTTTCCGCGCCTACGCCGGTGTTTTAAGATTCATGCGGCGAAAAATACGAATTTACAGGCCGGTGCGCTTGACAAAGCTCTAAAATCTGCTTATTCTGCTTTTAACTAATGGAAAAGGAGCGGAGTTTTGGCGGCAAGCATTGGAATTAAAATCGCAAACGGCGAATTTTATCCCATACTCTCTGAAAGTAAACCGGCCAGAAAACGGATGGTTCTTACCACAGTTCATGACGGCCAGCGAAGCGTACAAATAGATCTTTACAAAAGCGAAACAAAAACGATGTTTGACGCTCAATATATAGGCTCACTCATTATTGAAAAGCTGAAATTAAAGAAGAAAGGCGATCCGTCTGTAGAATTAGTCTTGATGCAGAATGAGTCGGGCGAGATTTCGGCGGAAGCCAAAGATATAGATAATCCGAAAACGTCTGAAGGCGCTCGTCTTTCAATAGCGTTGAATTCTTTTGATAAGGAACACGACGACATTTCCCACGACCTTGTACTTGAGCGGGAGCCGGCGGCTGTAAATTTCCACTCTCAATCCGGCTTGGATCGCTGCGCCGTTCCCAAAAAAAGCGGCGGTAAATTTATTATCGCCTTATTGATTGCCGCCGGGATTCTGCTGGTTTTGATCGGCTTTTTTGTCAGCTGGATGTTGTTTGGAGTTTTTTCCGAAAAAGGGAGTGTTTTAAGGCCGCTGCCTCACAAGGCTCATATTGTTTTGCCCGAATCCGCCGGACCGTTTTCTGACGGGCTTTCGGACGCCGGAACGCCGCCGCCGTCTCCCGCCGCCGCCGTCCCGTCTCCCGCCGCCGATGTTCCGCCGGCAGTTCCCGTTGTTGAACAGACGCCGTCTCAGATTACCGTCATTGAGATACCGCCGGCGTCTCCTCCGCCGGTTATATCAGCGCCGCCTAAGAATGTTTCAGATGCGCCGCATAACAAGCCGGCGGCGCCGGTTCGTTCGCAGAAGACGCCGTCCGTTATCCCAAAGAAGGGTATTGTGTATAAAGTCCGCTGGGGCGATACTCTTTGGGATATTTCGTACGCTTTTTATAGAAGCCCGCGGCACTATAAATTTCTTGCGCGTTATAACGGGATAAAAAATCCCAATCGTATTACATCGGGGATGGCGATTCGTATTCCTCCGCGTTAAATTCAAATGCATTTTATCGTACCATGCGCGCTGTTTTTCTCAATTTTCTCGTCATGTTCGGCTCAAACGGTGTTAAACGTTCCGCTTTCCAAAGCATCCGCGATGCTTTCTCAAGGAGACGTTCAATTTATTGGTAACGCCGCGCCTGAAAAGATGCATGAGGTCTCAAGAATCAATCCCGCCGCTCCTTTTTACGCGGCGCTTTTGCTGGAGCGCAGGGAAGCGGACGGCGATACGAAGGAAAAATGTATCGCGCTGCTTACCGAAGCGCTCAAATGTCCTGAAGTGAGGGGCGAGGCGGCAAAGAAACTTGTTTCGTATGACGGCGACAGGTTTTTTAAGGAGTCTCAAACGCTTGCGTGGATATCTGAGAGCGGCGATTGGGCGCGCGCCTTCAACTTTTTTTCGGCGGTTCACGATTCCGGGACTCAGAAAACATCCGTTTACGGCAGCGATTTGATGAGTTTTTTTCTTGACGAACCTTTAGGCGATCCGCATAAATGGCTTTTTATGCGGCTGCAAGATTATTTTCAGGAAGCCGGCGGTATTTTTTCAGACTGGGATACGGCGGCGGATCTTGTCAGGGGAAGAATGGCCGCGGCGCGTCTTTCGTACGGAGAGGCGTTCCGCTGTTTTCGTTCCGCGTTTGGCCGGGAAAACCGGAAATGGTTTTTTTCCCATAGAGAACTTCTGAGCGATGTGGGAAAGGCGTTTCAATATGCCGCGCCGCGCGAAGGTTTGAAGTTTTTTTCAGAATGGGAGAACGCCGTCATAAAGCCGCGCAAGCCGGATGAATTGTCCGCGTCTGAAGCGCTCCAAGTACGGTACCGGCTGATATATTTTTCCGGCAGAATGGCGCGCCAGTTGAAGAAAAGCGAAGACGCCGCCGGTTTCTTTGAGAACGCGATTCCCTACGCGCCGGATATGCCGCAGAAAGACGCCTGTATATGGTATCTGCTGGATTCCGTGTATGATGAGAAAGATAACGGCGGGAAATTCGTCCGTATTCTTGAGAAGTATGCGGCTCAGTGGGGGGATGGCGGCTATTTTTCGGATATATTAGACAGATTTTCGGCGTGGGCCGCAAGGCAAGGCCGCTGGGAACTCATCCGGCGGGTCTTCTTTGCGATAAACGGCTATGCGGATAAGGAAACCTCCGCCAAGTACGCCTTTATTACCGGAAGAAGCCTTGATTTAGGTCTTATGCCGCGCCGGGACGATTCGGAGTCAGCCGAATATTTTTATACGGCCGCCTATCAAGATGAGATACAAGGGGACGGCCCGCCCTCATTCTATTACCGCGCGCGCGCAGCCGGCTATTTGGGCAAGCCTCTTGCCCTTGACAGACTGATTACCGCGAAAGACTCCGGCGCGTCCGCGAAGGATTCCGGCAAGCCGGCGCCGCCGTCATCCACGTATAAATTCCTTGAATTGTTTTTTAAATTCGGCTGCGCGGCCTACGCCTATCCTTACGTGCGCGCAGTTCGGGAGGAGCTTTCATTAGACGAGCTGCGAAGCATAACGGCGAAGTTCACCGGCGCTGGAGAATATCAGGCGGCGGTCAACATGACGCTTTTTTTCATGTGCCGGCGCGGCTACCGCCTGACAAAATTCGACCTGCAGCTTTCCTATCCGCGCGGATATAAGGAAATCATAGAAAAAAACGCTGAAAGGGCGCGCATCAGTCCTGCGCTGCTTTTCGCGCTTGTGCGCCGCGAGAGTGTTTTTGATCCGGCGGCTCATTCCCGTGCGGGCGCGCTGGGCTTGACGCAGCTTATGGAACGGACGGGCAATGAAATGGCGCGTATTCTTGCACGCAATGGCGGCCAAAATTATGTTGTGGACGGAGAAACGGATCTGCTCAATCCCAATATCAATTCCCATCTTGGCGCGCTCTACTATAAACAGCTCGAAAGCATAACCAAAAGCCCCTTGCTTGCGCTGCTTGCCTATAACGGCGGTATAGGCCGTGTCCGCCGCTGGCAAAAAGCCCGGCCGGCGCTGCCTGACGATCTCTTTCTTGAGACGGTCGAGTTCAGGGAAACGCGCGGCTACGGCAGAGGCGTACTGGACGATCAAATCGTGTATGATTATTTATATTATTAGTTGTCAGGGAAGAGTGGACAGTGGGTAGTGGACAGTGGACAGATATCCGCGCGCCCCGCCCCGGCATCCGCCGGCGGAGATTTCAGATTTCGGATTTCAGTTTTCAGGTGAGAAAGAGAAAAGCGGGTTACCGAACTCCGCCGGTTTCCCTCCGAAATCCGAAATCTGAAATCAGAAATCTGGAATCCGGCATCCGCCAGTTTCCTGCTGTCCACTACCCACTGCTCACTGCCCACTATTAACTATTCAGAGACCTCCCCGAATCACTCAGAGACCTCCCCAAATCACTCAGAGACCTCCCCAAGTCGCTCAGAGACCTCCCCAAGTCGCTCAGAGACCTACCCGAATAGTTCAGAGACCTCCCCAAATCGCTCAGAGACCTCCCCGAAGGGAGATTTCAGATTTCTGATTTCAGTTTTCAGGCGAGAAAGAGGAAAGCGGGTTACCGGACGCCGCCGGTTTCCCTCCGAAATCCGAAATCTGAAATCAGAAATCTAGAATCCGAACGCCGCCGGTTTCCTGCCGGCAACCGGTTTCGGGCGGCTCATGCGGGTGAGCGGCGCGTGGCAGCCGGCCTTCGCCTCATCCTCCTGAAAACCGGAATCCGAAATATTCTGAGGGGAGAGGGGCAGAGTAAATGTCAAGCGGCGGTGAATTAGGTTATTTTGGCAGGAACTAAAGATGCCCTATAAGTTCCCCTCACTCTTTAAGAATGGTTGACTAATTTTGAACAGCGTTTTAATATAACGGATTATGGCGAACTTACGTGATGTACGTCTTAGAATGAAAGCTATTGGTCAGACGCTGCAGGTAACAAAGGCTATGAACCTTATATCAACGGCAAAGCTTCGTAAAAGCCGCCGCATTCTTGAGAATACGGAGCCTTACTTTTTCCGCATACAAAAAACAATGTCCGATCTTTTGCATGGTATGGGTAAGGTTGAAAGTGAATTTTTCAGAAAAAGCGAAGGCTATACCGCAATAGTCGCCGTAACCAGCGACAATGGTCTTGCCGGCGGCTATAATGCGAATATTGTGCGGCATGTAAATACGCTTTGCGAACAGGTATCTAAGCCGGTGCTTATAGTTATAGGAACTGTAGGCCAGCGTTATTTTGTTAATTCGCCCTATATGGTACTTGAAAACTTTTCCTTTGCTTCAAAATTACCTACGGTTGAGGACGCACAGGAGATAACTGAATATATAATCGCCCAGTTCAAGTGGGGCGTCTTTAGCGAAGTGAAAATCGTATACACTCATATGTATAGCGCGTTAAAACTTTTACCAAACGAACACGAGGTGCTGCCGCTTGATGAAGAAAAAATGAAAATAATACGTAAAGACACATTTAAATCCAAAACGGCGGATACAAATTTTGAATATATTCCATCGGCAAAAACCGTATTTGATACGCTTGCCCCTCTATACATAAAAGGCATAATTTACGGCTGTCTTGTAGAAAGTTATGCCAGTGAACAGAGCGCCCGTATGACGGCAATGGACGACGCTTCACGCAATGCGGAAGATATGCTTGCAGAAAAACAGCTCTTTTACAACCGTGTCAGGCAGACAGGCATTACTCAGGAAGTTACGGAAATAGTTTCTGGTTCAGCAGCTTTAATGTAACTGCATTAAAGTTGTACGCCGAATAATTTTTCGATTTCTTTTTTACTGCCTTTTTTTGCGGCGATTATCACGTGGTCTTCTATTTTGAATGTATATTCACCATGCGGAATAAATGATTCGCCTCCGCGCCGGACAAGCATTACAAGCCCGCCTGATGAAAGTTTAAATTCATTGATTGGTTTTTCAGCGATGGGCATTTGCGGCGATACTTTGATTTCAAATAAGGATATTACGCCGCCGCCCAGACGGTGAATCGAACGAACGCCGCCGCCCAGCAGTCTGCTTAAAATAGAATCTACAACAACTGATTTGATCGGTATAACAACGTCAATGCCAAGCCGCCGCGCAATAGCGGCGTATCCATCGCTTGCGACTACCGCTATTGCACGCTTAACGCCCGCAGATTTTAAATAGAGCGCCGTGATTATATTAAGCTCCTGATTTCCGGTAGCGGTAATGATAAGGTCAAGACCATTGATATGTTCTTCATGAATAAAGTGTTCATCACTGATATCTTCATTCAATGTCAACGCCTCAGGAAACCGCGCGGCAAGCTCTTTGCATAGCGCATAATCTTGTTCAATTATAACTACTTTTCTATTGTTTTTTAATATCAAACCTCTGAAAAACGAAAAGAAGGATTTTATCTTTGTTTCGTTTATAGATTCACCGTGGAATAAAAGCCCTTCCACTATCAGCGATCCAAGTTCGCCGCCGCCTATAACGCCTATTTTGCGTATAAAACTTTTGCTGTTGCCGCCCATTTCAAAGAGTTTATCCATTTCATCTTCATTTGCAAGAATGTAAACGTGGTCTCCTGCAGCAAGCGTCGTTTGGCCTGATGGAATAATGTACTCCCCGCCGCGTTCAATAAGCGTAACAAGCGTTTCGTCTGAAACAATACGCCTGTAATCTTTCAGGTTCAGACCGTCAAAACGGCTGCCGGTTTTTATATCGATGCATCCCAGTTCATAGTTTGTACCGGCAAATGACATTACATCACCGGCGGCGTTATGTTCAATGGCGTTAAGAGCCGTAATAGCCGCTTCGACATTGGGATGCGCAAAATAATCAACGCCGAGCAATCTGTTTTCTTTGTGTGTCCCGGCATTTGCCGTCCTGACGATGGCGGAACGGTTTAGGCGTACATAATCGTCGTTCCTTACCCGGGCAATTTTCAACAGATTAGGATTACGAACCGCCGCTATGCCGCAGATTATTATGTTTATTTCATCTGAACCTGTTACACAAATTAGCACGTCCGCGCTGCCAATACCGGCTTCTTCAAGCACGGTAAGATTGTTTCCTTCGTCATGTATCACAAGACAGTCAAGCCTGTTTGACGCATACCGCGCCCGTTCTTCATCAGCTTCAATGAGGATTACTTCATTTTTATCTTGGGTAAGATGACGGGCAAGCGTTATACCGACCATTCCTGCGCCGGTGATGATTACTTTCATATTTTTTTGCCGGTCTTTTTTAAGAATTTGCGCAGTTTGTCGAATGTCTCGCTGGAAAGTATGTGCTCCATTTTGCAGGCGTCTTTCTCGGCGATACCGGGGCTTACTCCAAGAACATTGGCAAGGAAATCTTTTAAGAGACCGTGTTTCCCGCTTATCTCGGCGGATAAAGCGCGGCCTTTTTCGGTTAAAATAACAGAGCCATAACGTTCGTGCCTTACAAGATCTTTTTCTTCAAGCGTCTTGAGGGCCGCTGAAACGGACGGCTTTGAAAATCCAAGCTCTGCGGCTATATCGGTTACGCGGACTTCGCCGTTCTTCTCGGATAAAAATCCGACCATTTCAAGATAATCTTCCTGTGATTGAGTCATAATCATATCAGTATACCAAAGTGTGAATCAAATTTCTCCGGTACGATGACAGGCGGCAAAATGTCCTGACGCAACTTCGTCATAGGATGGAACTTCGGACATGCACTTTGGAAGAGCAAATTTGCATCTTGTGTGAAACGTGCAGCCCGAAGGAGGATCTAAAGACGATACTATATCGCCTGAAAGCGTAACGCGCTTCGATTTATTATCGGGATCAGAAGACGGAACCGCGGCAAGCAGCGCTCTGGTATACGGGTGAACCGGAGATGAAAACAATTCTTTTTTAGAAGCCATTTCAACTATGCCGCCTAGGTACATTACCGCAACAGTGTCAGAAATATGCTTTACTACGGAAAGATCATGTGATATAAATAGATAAGAAAGCCCTCTTTCCTGCTGCAAATCCCGCATAAGATTTATTATTTGAGCTTGAACAGAAACGTCAAGGGCGGAAACCGGTTCATCGGCAATAACAAAATTGGGGTTTAACGCAAACGCACGGGCAATGCACACACGCTGACGCTGACCGCCGGAAAATTCATGCGGATAACGGTCATACTGATAAGGCCGCAGTTCACAGCTTTGCATAATTCGCAGTACATAATCCCTTAATTCGCGCTTTGGAATAATCCCGTGTTCAAGTACGGCTTCGCCTATGGCCGCGCCAATCGGCATTCGGGGGTCAAGCGAGCTATACGGATCTTGAAATATAAGCTGCATCCGCGGACGCATCCGCCTGAGTTCCTGAGGCGAAAGCGTAAAAATATTTTTGCCTTCGATAATTGATTGGCCGTCTGTCGGCTCAATGAGCCGCAGCGCGGCGCGTCCAACAGTAGTTTTTCCACTGCCTGATTCCCCAACAAGCCCCAAAGTTTCGCCGCGCCGTATCTTAAAGCTTATTCCGTTGACTGCCCGGATATAGCCCGTTGTACGCCGCATAATACCCTTATAGACCGGAAAGTATTTTTTTAAATTTATCAGCTCAAAAGAAATTTCCGCCTGACTTGTACTGTTATAATTCATTCCGCCGGTCCCTTTTCTGCCGCGCGGTCTTCCGTTGGTTTGCCTGTTTGAAGATAGCACGCTGATTTTTGCGTAGGAGAGACCATAAAAAACGGCGGATATTTTCCGGCGCAGGCCTTGACGGATTTTTCACAGCGATTTCTAAAAAAACAATGGTCAGGTAAATTTACAGGATTTGGAACGTTGCCCGGAATTGAATAAAGCCGTTCGCCGGAAGTATTGTCAGGACGGGAACGCATAAGACCTATGGTATAAGGATGACAGGGGTTATGAAAAATCTCGTGGACTTCACCTTGTTCAACAACGCGTCCTGCGTACATCACGACAACATAGTCCGCGATTTCAGCGATAACACCGAGATCGTGCGTTATCAGCATTATCGCCGCACTTGTTTTTTGCTTTAACGAACGCATCAAATCAAGAATTTGAGCCTGAATAGTAACGTCAAGCGCTGTAGTAGGTTCATCGGCTATGATAAGTTTAGGGCCGCATATCAATGCCATCGCTATAACAACGCGCTGCCGCATTCCTCCTGAAATTTCATGCGGATACATCCGGTATACTGTCTTTGCGTTTGCTATTTCAACTGTGTTCAGCATATCAAGGCTTCGTTTTGTTATTTCTTTCGTACTGTATTTTTCTGTGTTATGATATTTTAAAACTTCGTCAAGTTGTTTTCCTATGGTAAATACAGGGTTTAATGTTGTCATTGGCTCCTGAAATATCATCGAAATTTCACGGCCGCGTATCGCGTCCATTTTTTTAGGAGGGAGTTTTACAAGGTCTACAGCGCCTTTTTCTGAATTAAACTTGATTTGCCCGTCTGCTATCTGTCCATGCGGTTCATGAAGAAGCCTCATAATGGACAAACTTGTTACAGATTTTCCACAGCCGGATTCGCCGACTATTCCAACGGTTTTGCCGCGTTCAATATTGATGGTTACGCCGTCAACGGCGCGTACAGTACCTATTTCGGTGTAGAAAAAGGTATGGAGATCTTCAATTTCCAAAACATTCTCGCAATTACGCATACTAACCTGATATTCTTCAGAAGGTATACGGCGTTTACGTTCAGCGGCAAACTTCTTAAACATTTTTTTGTTAAAGAAATTTATTTCCTGTAATTTTTCTTTGTTTGTAAGAGACATGATTATCGTCCTTTCATGCGCGGATCGGCGGCGTCCCGTAAACCGTCTCCGATAAAATTGAACGCCATGACAACCGCCAGTATACACAGTCCCGGCGGCAGCCAGATATTCGGATGAAACTTGAGTATTTCAGTATCATTGACAAGTGAAACCATATTTCCCCATGAGGCATAAGGAACGCCCACTCCTACGCCAAGAAAGCTCAGCGTTGACTCAAGCAGAATAACGCCGCCTAAATCCAGCGTTGCTTGTACAATAAGATTTGGCGCCATATTTGGTATAAGATGACGGAATATTTTATGCCGTGTTTTAATTCCGGTAGCGTCTACGGCCTGCATGAACTCCATCTTACAGAGTGAAAGCACACAGCCGCGTACCATCCGCGCAACATGCGTCCACCATAGGAGACCAATAATCAGCATTGTAAAATAAATTTTATTTTTAGGCGGAATTTGCAGTACTGCCAGCATTGACGAGAGTATCAGCATAAGCGGTATATCAGGTATGCTTGATATTATATCAATAAACCGCATGATAACGCCGTTTATGATTCCTCCGTAGTACCCTGCGGCTCCACCAAACATAATGCCGATAAAAAGCTCGATAAGCACGACAGAAACACCGACTATAAGAGATATTCGTCCGCCGTACATAATTCGGGCAAGCATATCCTGACCAAATTTATTTGTCCCAAGTATATGTTTTGCACATGGCGGCTTCAATGAATTCAAAACCGAAATCGACAGCTTTTGAGAGTCATCGGAGGCGCGCAGCTCCTCTCCGGTATTTTTATCAATATAAAATTGTTCCGATTCGGAATAGCTGTAAAAAACCGGCGCTATAAAGCAAAAAATCGTAACGGTTATAAGCGTAACAAGGCCGATTACGGCAAGTTTATTCTGGAGAAACCGCCGCGCGATCATTCGTGCGGGCGTAATATATAACTCATATCCCGCGTTGTCTTCAGTTTCCACGTAAGATACCGGAGTAAGACTGTCATTTATATCACTACAGGTTTTATGATCCATAATGCGCCCCTAACTTAAACGAATTCTTGGATCTACTACCGCATAGAGAATGTCTGACGTAAAATAGCCAAGCACCGTACATAACGCCAAAAACATATTAAAACCCATAAGATAGGGTACGTCAGACATATTTGCTGCGGTAAACGCAATATTGCCAAGCCCTTGAATTGCAAAAATATTTTCGGTAATTATTGCGCCGGAGAATAAACCTGGAAGCTGAGCGCCAAGCAGCGTTACTGTTGGTATCAGCGTGTTTCTTAACGCATGATTGTACACAACATGCTTTTCAGGAATACCTTTTGCCCGCGCGGTGCGGACATAGTCAGAATTAAGCGCATCTATCATATTTGTACGCGTATACCGGAGCCAGCCGCCTGTTCCTACAATTATAAAAACCAAAATAGGTATTATAAGGTGACGGATATAGTCCGTAAGCTGTGCAAAAGAGAATCCGTTGTATATAACGCGCGGGTTAAGCATTCCCGCGGTTGGCAGTAAATTCAATCCATAGTAGCCGAATGTCCGTCTGAGTATCGCGGCAAGAAAAAAACTTGGTACCGATATACCGATAAAAACAAAAACCGCTATGGTATGATCCGTTTTAGTACCGCGCCGCTGCGCGGCAAGAATGCCAAGTGGAATTCCGAATAACAGTTGAAATATAAGCGCAAGCGCCGCAATCATGAATGTTACCGGCAGATATTTTTTGATAATTTCCGTAACAGGACGCGCAAATACCAGCGATGTACCAAGATCGCCGTGCAGCACGTTTTTAAGCCAATCGGCGTATCCCTCAGGAATGCTCTTGTCCAGGCCGTAAATACGGCGCAAGTTGTCTTTTTGTTCCTGAGTTATTTTTTGTATGGAAACTGTAGAAAGAGACACATAATCAGCCGGCATGGAGCGTACCATCGCGTAAAGCATGAGAGAGATGCCGGCCAGCACCACTATAGAAATCAAGAGCCGCTTTATAATAAACTGTCTCAAGAAAACCGCCTCCTTCTTGAACAACGCGCTATTATACGGCGTTTATAAAAGAATGCCTAGTGTTCTGCCCGGAATTAATTTATAGTAATTCAAGTGAGGCCGTTATTTTTTTATGGAAAAGGCGGCGGACTGCACGCAGAAAGACCGCTGTCTTTTCCTCTTCGTACAAAATCTTCTATGCAGGCGGCAAAGGATTCGCTTTCTTCATTATGCGGGCAATGGCCGGAATATTCAAAAATGTGTTCCTCAATATTCTTGTTGCCTGATATAAGTTGACGAGGCCTTGTAATTGGAACAATACGATCATATTGTCCCATGATATAAAGCGTTCGTGTTTTAAGATTTTTTATCGACTCTTCGGCAAGCTCTATGGTCTCAGGCGAAACAAGCATCTTGTACAAGCCGTATAAATATTCTCTGCGGTCAAGCTGAAAACAAAGAGTCTTTTGGCACGCCTCATTAAAACTAGGCGGCATCTTTTCCGCGTCAAAATTATGATACGCATAGCGGCATAGATCGTATACCTCATCAATTGTATCTGGAAAAAATATTTTTTCCAGGCCGGGAACGCCGGTAATTGATTGTGAGAGCGGATTTATCAAAATTAAATTTGAGAGGCGTCCGCGTATTTTACTTTCTGCGACGCCGGCTACCGCTCCGCCAAGCGAGTGTCCTATCAACGTAAGATCACGCATATCAGAGCGTTCTATGTAATTGATTATGTATTGAGCGTATTCGTAAAGACTGGAATCAAAGCGCGTAATTTTGTTGGCGTTATCGCCGTGTCCGGGAAGGTTAATCGCGTGATAATCAAAATGCCGTGTAAGCGCTGCAGCGCTGAAATTATCCTGATATGTACCGCCGAATCCGTGAAGAAAAAGAATAGTTCCCAGTTTTTCTAAGCCGGCGCATGGAAGGAATTGTTTTTCATAAATTGAAGGTATCATATTAAAACTCGATGTCTCTTGGATTTGCAGCGCCTGCGCCGGTTTGAACGCGCTTTGATACGCCGTTTTTTAAAAGAGGATTATTCGATAAGCCGGTAAGAACGTCTTCTGCAGAGCGCAGCGCTGAACGTAAATCGGTTATCGTTGCCGTAATCTGCGGCATATCGGCTGGAAGATACGATGTTGTTTTGTCAAGGCTTGATAATATGCCGGCAATGGAAACAAGCGATGTTTCAAGACTTTTATAAAACGCGCTTGTATTGTCAGAAAATCCGCCGCTTATTTTATTGACGTTTGCCGCTATCTGTTGGACTTCCGCAAGCGAATTTTCTATGTTTAAAAAAGTTCTTCCAATGGTTGTAGCGCTGTCGCCTTTAAGCGCGTTGTCAAATTCAAGCAGCGTCGAATTTACGCGGCTTAAAAGCGTTGATATGCTGTCACTGGCGTTTGGAGCGTCGGTCAAACCGCGTTCAGTTAGATCTCTGCCTTCTTTTGATGAAACTTCGGGGATAAATGTTTCTTCATCAAGCTGATTAGGACCGCGCCCTGAATAAAAGAGAAACTGATTTCCCAAACCAATGGGGCTTATTTGCAGTTCAACAAGGGAGCCTTCCAGTACAAGATAGTTAAATTCATCATATACGATAAAATCGACTTCGATATTATTTTTGTCGAGCAAATAAAAAGATTTAACATTGCCGATAGTGAAACCTTTGTAAATCACGCCCATATTAGAAGAAAGCCCCGCGCCGGTATTCAGTATAGTTTTATAGTGATAATCTTTGCTGAACCATCTTTGTCTTGCGCCCAGAAGGATAATAATGAGTATAATCAGGCCGGCTGCAAAAAAACTTAATAAACCGACTATTTGGTCTTTGTAACGAATTTTAAACCGCATTGTTTTTTATAATCCGGTTTCAGGAATTTATTCAAGCTGTTTTCAGCCGTTCACGCGAAAAACAACGCTTTATATTTGGGCGGATGTGCCGATTATAAGAAAGATAGGGAGATGTATATGAATGTCGAGGCTATGGGCGCGTTAAATATTGACGAAGGCCGTTTTAATGTAAATCACTTTAAACGTATTCAACAGGAACAACCGGCGCCGCGTTCCGGTAGTTTTGCCGGAGAGCTTGCGGCGGATATGAGAAAAACAGATAAATCCCGCGCGGTTTCTGGTTTAAAAGACGTGGAAATTGATAGAACAAGTAAACTCTACGAACAATGCGAGGCTTTAGAATCATTTTTCCTCAAAACGTTGATAAGCGGTATGCGAAAAATTGTTAATAAATCGAATCTTATTGATACGGGATTTGCCGGTGAAGTCTATGAAGACATGCTCTGGGATGAACGTACAAAAACATTCGCCCAAAATTCAGGTTTTGGATTTGCTGATCTTGCCTATCTGGAACTTACCGGACAGCGCGGCAAAGCGATTAACCGTTCTATGTAAATGCTTCCTTTGTATCTTGCGCCGATGGCTGAACTTGGTCATCGCGCGCTTCGTGAACTCATTGAAAGCTTCGGAGGGTGCGATCAATATTTTTCGGAGATGCTTTCCGCTGCCGCTGTGGTTTCAGGCGGTCCGTTTGAAAAATGGTATCTTGACGGCGGTCCGGATCCTGCGCGTTTTGTGTACCAGATTTGCGGTTCAGACGCCGGTATAATCGCAAAAGCCGTTGAAGAGCTTGATAAGAAAGAATCGGCTGGAATAGACATAAATATGGGGTGTTCGGCCCCTGCGATTATGAAAACAGGCGCGGGCGCGGCGTGGCTTTATACTATTGACGGGGCGGCGGAGGTACTTCGCGCCGCGCGAAAAAGAACAGGGAAGCGGTTAAGCGTAAAACTCCGCATAGGAGAGAGGGATGATTTTGAATACTTGCTTCGTTTTTGCCTCCGGCTTGAGAATGAGGGCGTAGATTTAATTACATTGCATCCGCGCACTACAAAAGAAAAATTCAAACGCTGCGCCCGCTGGGATTATATTGCCGGACTAAACGCCGCGCTGAAGATCCCTGTTGTTGGAAACGGCGATATTGATTCTGCGGAAATGTGCCAAAGCCGTGCGGAAAAAGGCGGCTGCCGCGCGATTATGTTGGGAAGGCTTGCGGTACGTGAACCGTGGTGTTTTGCTGCGGTAAAATACGGTTCTCGTTCAAAAATTGATCGTGAGGAAACTGCCGCGCGTTTTATCGGCCTTTTATCGGAATATCAGCCGAAAGAATTTTTTCAAAGCCGCGCGCGCCGGTTTTTCAGCTATTACTGTAAAAATTTTACATGGGGCTGTTATCTTCAAAATTGTCTTGCCCGTGAAAATTCCTCTGCCGGTATGCTTAACGTTATTCATAATTACCTTTTGGAGCATCCTGAAGAACGTTTTTGTTAAGCGCTGCAAGAGCGATAGCCGTTGAAGCTATAGCGGCCGTTTCTGTACGAAGCGCGCGTGCGCCTAGTGACAGTCTGCAAAATCCTGCGTTTTCAAAAAGATGTCTTTCAGCATCTGACCATCCGCGCTCACTTCCAACAGCGATAAGAAAGCCGTCTTCTCCGGATTCAACGCCGCTGAAACTGCCCTGCGTACAAATATTATCCGCAGTTATAAGAGTTTTTCGGCTTAGATTTTCTTTACAAAGAAATTCTCCGGCATTTTTGTATAACTTCACTTTTGGCAAGGTTGTATCCCGCGCCTGAACTGCTCCTTCAATTAATGCTGAACGCGCCCCGCCGTCTGATAAAAGCGTTGTATTCGTATAGCTTTTTTCACTCAAATCCGTACCAAAAAGAGATATTTTTGACACGCCCATGCTGGAAAGGTCGCGGAAAATGCGCCTGAGCTGAATAGGCCGTGGAAATCCCAGCGCGATTTCAATGGGTAAACGCGGCGCCGGTTCTTCAGTTAAGCCGAGAGAAAAAAAAACCATGCCGTTGTGTGTTTTTTCTATAACGGCTTTTCCGGTTTTGCCGTCTAAAATTCCCGCGTTAAACGTATCGCCGGTTTTTTTATGGAGGATTTTTAAAAGATGAACCGCGCGCGGATCATGATCCGGCAACGGACGTCCAATTTCATGCTCTTCAAAAAGTATAATGTTCATTTTGATTTAGTAAACGCCCGTAATAGAAATTTCACTCCAATATGATGAATACGACCTTATATTTTCCGATGATTCTTCCCAGATATTTTGAAGCGCGTAACTCTGTTCATGGCTTAATGTTTTTCCTTCCGTGTTCATTTGCGAAAGCTGCGTCTCGCCATTTGAAAAAACAATCCTGTTATTGTCTATATTGCCGAAATAATAGTCGGCGTTATTCTCGTGTAAGTAAAAATCAGGCGGAGCGTTGCCTTTACCCAGTACAATGTCCACAGGAACCCAGCCGAATCCTTCCAGCCAAAATTCATTCCATACATGTACGGTAGGCTGCCGTTTTGTATTTATCAAAACTCCCGCGATGGGAACGGCTGAAATACCGGCGGCACGGCATAAAGCGCAAAATTTTAGCGCGTCCTGCCGCGTTCCGCCTCCTGTTTCTTTAAGCATTGCGCGGTAAATTGCCCGTGCTTTTAGGTAGGGATTCGTTTCAGAAGCGGTGATATCTTTTGCTTCCGATACTATGCGGCTGTCATCTGAATTTACAAAAAAACTAGGTTCTATGTACGCTTTTTCCATGAAGTTATTCGGCATCGTACGGATAAGATGCGGCTGAATATTTGTTTCTACGGCATATACGTCAACAAGATACGAGACTGAAATCTTTTTTGAGAAATTCTTCGGCAAATCG
This sequence comes from Spirochaetaceae bacterium, assembly GCA_031280035.1. Classification (GTDB taxonomy): domain Bacteria; phylum Spirochaetota; class Spirochaetia; order Treponematales; family Breznakiellaceae; genus JAIRPU01. Next base: position 18,482 of record JAITHJ010000021.1, read on the forward strand.
GTGAATTTGTACAGCGCCGCTCCCCGGTAATTTTCAACAAATGCTTTAGTGTTTCGTTCCAAAATGCCCTTGTTAAGCTGAGATGCAGTAGTTGCCGGAACTGGAAGCCACAGAAAAAGAAAATTCGGCGCAGATGAGTCTTCAACGCGAATATTGACGTCGTACGATATTGAGTACGTTTTTTTTTCCATGATTATTTTTTCGCCCGGATTGCCTGCGATTGTTACCGGAAAATCGTTGCTTTTTCCACGCGCGGTAACAACACGAACCGGTCCGCTTGCCGCGCCGTCAGGAACGCGGACTTTTATTATCCTGTCGTTCCATGCTTCGTAGGCGCCTTGATAATCACGCGCCGGAGTCATCATATCACCGGTATTTATTTGGAACGCTTTTTCAACATTCCATGTAAAATAAACGGAGCTGCTATCGCTGTTATCGCCAAAGCCGCTTCCTGAAATTTCAATAACTGCGCCTATTGAAGTTTGATTGGGACTGATGTTCGATATAACCGGATAATCAATTGAATCCGGCAGGATTTCCGGTATCGCATCCAGCGTGGAAAACAGCATAGGATTGCTTTGAGATCCGCTCCGTTGAACGGTAATCATGCAGGATTCAGCAAAATCCGGTATGCGTACAACGATGAGTTTGTCCGACCATGTTCTATAAGAAGAAAGCGTTGGATTTATGCCGCCAAAATTGACGAATGACTCGTTTTGTTCATCGCCAAAATTTTTTCCGGTAATATGAAGTTCGTCTCCTGTAACGCCGATGCGCGGATCAAGTGAGATGATCTGAGGCGTTTTATTTATGCAGGAGAATGTCAGTGTTAAAATGGAAAATGCGGTTAATACTGTAAAAAACGGCCGCCGTGAAATTTGATAAACTTTAATAAACATGGTAAAATTATTGCCTGTATCGCTATAGAAAAGCAAGAAGATAAAAGAGGCGGATAATTATAATCGCCGCCGCGCCGCTAGAGCAAGTGAATTTGAGGCGTTTTCCCCTACTGACACCAATGCGCTAAATTGTGATATATTTTTTAATATGCCGTCTTTGCAGCAACTCGAAAAATTTCAGCGCCTCATAAGAGGAATAGGCAAGGAAGACAAAATTGCCGCGCAGCAAGAATCGCCGCTGAGTAATTTCGCCCTTCCCGATCATGAACCTGTTCCGGTCAAGCCAAAAGCCGTTGAAAACGATTCGCCTGATTTTGCGTATGAAGCCGAAGATTCCGGCGGCGGCAAAGATGAAGATACGGAAGGCATCAATTTTGATTTTAGTGATTTTGTACAGGCGCGGCCTTCTGAAAATCCAGCGATAGAATCGCCGGCAGATGAAGATGACGGCGAACCCGAATCCGGCGCGCCCGCTTCGGATGACGTTGATTTATCCGGCCTTGATATGGGGGATGACGGCGAACCTGAATCCGGCGCGCCCGCTTCGGACGACATCGATTTATCCGGCCTTGATATGGGAGATGACGGCGAACCCGAATCCGGCGCGCCCGCTTCGGATGACGTTGATTTATCCGGCCTTGATATGGGGGATGACGGCGAACCCGAGTCCGGCGCGCCCGCTTCGGACGACATCGATTTATCCGGCCTTGATATGGGGGATGACGGCGAACCCGAATCCGGTGCGCCCGCTTCGGACGACGTTGATTTATCCGGCCTTGAGAGGGGGGATGACGGCGAACCCGAATCCGGCGCGCCCGCTTCGGAAGACGTGGATTTATACGGGCTGTGGAGG
>JAITHJ010000061.1 GCA_031280035.1 Spirochaetaceae bacterium
CCCCTACAGACGCCACCTTCCTCTGTAAAACTTTTATAGGCGCAAAGTCTTTTGCAATGGGAGGCGGGCAGGCGGTATGGCCTGTATTTGCCGGAATTCGCACCGTGCTTATCAGCGGAAAGTCTGAATTGGATTCGCACAGTGTAAATTTTAGTGAAATACACTTTGGCGTAGGCGGAAATCTGGGGTTTGAAATGACTATTATTCCCGGAACAGGGTGGGGGTTTTATGTTTTTGGCAGAATGCCTTTTTTTATAGATCTGTGGACGGTCTATTCATGGGAAAAATTAACGGCGATTAAGTTTACGTCTTATAACACCGCGTATTATGTTGACCGCAAGAGCGGCAGCTGTTTTACGCTAAATGCGGAAATGGAATTCATGCTCGGCTTTGGATATAGAGGATTTATGCGGAAGGCTTCAAAATAATCGCCGCTTTTACGCTTTTATGCTTTTATGCCGTGTCCGCCCGCTAATTGCCCGCAGGCGGCTTTTATGGTTCTTCCGTGTGATATTCGTATACGCGCTTCAAGTCCTAACTCCTCTAATCTGTTTTTGAATGCTGTTATTTCGCATTTGTCAGCTTTTCTCAAAACGCTTTTGTTCGTTTGATTATACTCAAGCAGGTTTATCAGTACGTTTTCATGTTTGAACCATTCAACCAATTGCTTTATGTCGGAATAAGCGCTGTTTATTCCGGGCAGCAGTAAATAGGCTGTGCTGATTTTTCTGTTATGCCGTTGTGAATAGGACAACGCTGATTTAACTGTTTCGTGTATATCGTTTCCGGCCATACCCGGAATAATATAATTTCTTGCTTTTTGAGTAGTCGCGTGCAGTGATAATACTAATTGAATTTTTATGTGTTCCTCGCGCAGTCTTTTTAATTGTTTTACCGGCCCCACTGTTGATACGGTTATGCCATCTGTAGGGAAATCAAGCCCATCTCTATCCCGTAAAATATGAATTGCGCGTATCAGTGAATCATAATTGTACAACGGCTCGCCTATGCCCATAAACACAATGCGGTTTATTTGTTTTTTAAGAAAAATAACTTGTTGGACTATCTCAGAAGCGCTTAAATTTCTTACAAGTCCGTTCCTGCCCGATTCACAAAACAGGCATTGAACAGGACAGCCAGCCTGAACGCTTATACAGGCGGTCAATCCTGTTCTGCGTTTAATGCAAACTGTTTCTATGCAGTTATTATCTGTTAACTCATACAAATATTTTTCTGTATCCGTATCTTTAAAAATATCCTTTATCCAAATTGTATGGATTTTTTTTGAAGGATGTATTTTTTTATATAAAGACGAATATAATTCTTTTGAATCATGCGATCCCAGAACAGCGCTGATTTCAGCATGGGTAAACCCAAACGGATCATTGATAATATCAATAATAGAATAATTCCCATGAACATTTTTCATAAATAACCCCCAAGTCTTAGATACACCTTTCCCCTCAATGGAAACTCCGCTTGAGACATGAAAAAGGTTTTATTGGTTAATTACAAAAAATAATATTCCATGGTGAATTTTAGATACCATAACTTTTATTTTTTGTCAATGGTTTTCCAGAAAAACAAGCGGGAGAAAACATTGGCGTAAATAGGTCTTGTAAAATTCAGTTTTTTAGGCGATAATATGGATAATTGTGAGGTATTTTATGAGAACGTTTCAATTTTTCGTAATCTATACTGTTTTGTTGTTTCTTGCAACGATCCCTGCTTTTACGCAAGACTCCGCAGGATCGAGTCAGGAATCCGAATTTTATGTCGTGCAAATCCCCATAGAACGAATTTATGCGCATAACAAAGGGTATATTATTGAATATCGAAAAACGCCGATGATTGACCGGCAGCTTTATTTGCCGATTGATTGGTTTATTTATTCAAAAGAGACGAAAGAGCCCTTAAAAGGAGAAATAATTCTCCTCGGGAGCGGTAAGGTATGGCCGCATCTTTCTATCTATTATAAAGACGGTGCTATTGATCACATACGGGTCTATGTTCGTAAAGAATCATGGCATCAAACATGGGGATATACTGCGCCGTCTTCTTCCCTTGACGCTAAATTTGACAATCTTTCGGAATTGAAAATCGATCTTTATTGATATGTTCAAACCTTGCGCTCCTCCGTCTGAAATCATAGATTTTATAAAACAGAATTCACATTTTGTTGTGGCGGGGCACAGGGAGCCGGATGGCGATTGTATTGGAAGTCAAATTGCGCTTGGTTCGGCTTTGAACCGGCTGGGAAAGAACGTGATACTTTGTCAGGCAGGGCCGTTCAAACGCAGAGAGGTCAGCCGGTATGCGGATAGATTCGTTTCTGAACTGCCCGCCGCCGTGCGGTGTAATGCGGCGGCCATTATTGTGGACTGCTCTTCTCGTGAGCGGACAGGCGAGGAAATCGAAAAGCAGCTTGCCGGACTACCGTTTGCTATAATTGATCACCATGCAAGATGCAAAGACTTGCCTGACGCAAGTTATATTGACGCAAATGCGCCAGCAGCCACAGTACTTGTTTGTACTCTTATTAAGTCTTTGGGTCTTGATTTAACGCAGGAAGAGGCGGAACTTTTATTTCTTGGGCTTTGCACGGATTCCGGTTTTTTCCGTCATCTTGAGTCAGGCGGCGGCTATGCGTTTTCTCTGGCGGCTGAACTTGTGGACGCCGGCGCAAGTCCCAAAAAAACGTTTGAAGTTATGTCTGGCGGTAAAAGCCTTAATTCAAGACGGCTGCTTGGCGCAATACTATCTCGTGTAACGTCTTATTTTGATGACAGGCTTCTTGTTTCAACGGAAAGGCTTGAAGAAACCGAACGTTACGGTTTAGAAGGCCGCGATTCAGATAGCCTGTATCAGCTTTTAATGGCTGTCGATAAGGTGGAAGCGATTGCCGTGATAAGACAAGAATCAGCCCAAAGCTGTACTGTTGGACTGCGTTCACGGGAAAAAATTGACGTGTCCCGAATCGCTGATGCGCTGGGCGGCGGCGGACATAAAAACGCCGCAGGCATAGCCATTAACGGTCAAATCACTGAGATTCAAGACAAGCTGCTTTCTGAATTTAAAAAAGATTTCTTGGCAGCATTTGAGTAAGAGAGAGAATTTTAGTTATGAGCCGCGAAGGGATCGAACCTTCGACCCGCAGATTAAGAGTCTGCTGCTCTACCAACTGAGCTAGCGGCCCATAAAGCGTATTTAGTTTTCATTGTTTTTGTAAAAATGTCAAGATGTATACGATCGTTACTTTAGCATAATTTCTGCAGGTAATAGTGCGGTCTTACGCTTGTTTTATCCGGTTTAACAACAAAAATGCTGAATCATAACAACGGCTCGTTGTCAAAACTAACAGGTATTCTTCAATATTTTTGCCGTCCGCCAAGTTTTCTTACCATATTCGGCAGCAGGTCGATTATATCTTTTTGAATGGCAACAGGCCAATGATAATCTTTTAGTATAATCTCTATTATTGCCCGTTCGTTATCTAAATTAATAGTAACTCTTGACTCTGAGTTAGAAAACCATTCGTCTTTTTTTAGATTGTCATCGTTGTAATACCATTTTTTTTCATCTGGAAAGTAACGCCAGCCTGATGAGCCTGCCAGCGATACAATATGAGTTCCATTAGAAACTTTGTATTTTCGAAGTTCGCCGACATTTATAATACTCTTTTCCTCTCCGTCAATGAGTATTTTTACTTTTACTTTTTGGTTTTCATCCGCTCTTTGAAAATATAATTCGGAATATCCTTCAAACTTTTTATTGGTTGATTTGCATGAGATCGCAAAAATAGAACAGCAGCAGAATAATAATATATATCTCATCTATAAAAATACACGCCTTGAAATATCTTGATAGCATAAAAGACCGGGCTTTTTCAAGAGGGGATGCATAATATACGAACGCGAAACGCTGACAGCGCCGGCTGACTTTTAAGAGTTTTTGGAAACAAGCAGCAGGCCGGTTTGTTTTTCAGGCCGGTTTCTGGTATAATAACTTTATTATGAAGATTCATGATTCTGAACCTAAAGCAATTGTCCGGTCTCTTGTTGAAAGCTACTCGAAAATGAGTATGACCATAAAATTTGACTGCGCGTATCAATTAAATCGTTCGGTAATCATTGAAACGATAGAAAAACTCCGTGAATTGATTTTTCCTGGATATTTTGGGAAAAAAAATATTTCTGCAGATTTTATTGAATATCATACGGGAGAGCTTATTGAAGAAGTTTGTTTTGCGCTTGTTTCTCAGGTTGAGCACGCTCTTCTGCATGGCGAAGTACTACAGGATGGAGATATACAGGAAAAAGCCCGCAGTATTGTATTTTCTTTTTTGGCAAAGCTTAGTGAGGTGCGAACTACGCTGGCAACCGATATTGACGCGATGTTTGATGGAGATCCCGCGGCGTTTAGTAAAGATGAAATTATTTCGTCATATCCGGGTATATATGCAATCATGGTAAACCGGCTTGCCCATGAACTTTATTTGCTTGGCGTTCCAATGATTCCACGCATCATGACCGAACACGCGCACAGCGTAACGGGCATTGACATTCATCCCGGAGCGGCAATTGGGCATCATTTTTGCATTGATCATGGCACAGGCATAGTTGTAGGTGAAACAGCGGTTATCGGAAGTTATGTCAAGATATATCAAGGCGTTACAATTGGCGCTCTTTCTACCCGTGACGGGCAGGCGTTAAAGCACATAAAACGCCATCCAACCATTGAAGATCATGTAACTGTTTACTCTGGCGCATCAATACTTGGCGGCGATACGGTAATAGGCAGCGGCGTTGTTATAGGCAGCAATACGTTTATTACAAAATCCGTTCCTAAGAATGCCCGGATTAGTGCCCGGATTCACGAACCTAAAAATGATAACTGCATTTTTCCTGATTACGAGATATAAAAACTCTTGCGGACAAATTAAAAACTTTTGGGATTCATTCCGGGTATAGTTAATATCGGTTGTTTTAAATGGGCGGCTTGTTTGTCCGCTCCGGCCAATTTTCAAATATTAAAATATGACTCTTGACGAAACGGTTTTTTTCATTGAAAATAATAAAATTATGAGCGATTATCTGGATCCCAATAACGAGGAATTATTAAAGGATTTTTTCAGCGAGGCGCAAATGCAGGTTGACACGCTGGAACAGAATATACTGACCCTTGAAAATGACAGTGGCAATCGGGATGCGGTGGACGAAATTTTCCGCGCCGCGCATACACTCAAAGGCGGTGCTGCAACAGTTGAAATGACCGAACTTGCGCATTTTACCCATCTTGTTGAGGATGTGCTTGATGGAATACGGTCTGACAAACTTGCCGTTAATGAAGATGTTGTAGACATACTGCTTTCGGCAATTGATATAGTAAAGGTCATGCTTGAAAAAAGAATGGGCGGGGATATATACCAAGAGGATACATCTGAAATAGAAGGCCGGTTGCATTCTCTTCTTGGTGAAGACAGCGGTAAGCCGTCTCCGAAGAAAGCCGCTCCCAAAAGCCCCGCCCCGCCGCCTAAACCACAACCGGCAGCGGAAAGTGATGTTTCACCGGCGGAAATTGCAGATTTGCTTGATGCTGCGGGTGGACTTCCTGTTTACAAAATTGCGGTTAAATTTGATGAAAGTTCTTTAATGAATACTGTAGGCGGTATTCAAGTCTACGCCGCGTTAAAAAACGTGGGAACGGTACTTAAAACAACGCCGGACTTTGATGCGCTTTACGGCGATACTTTTTTCCCTGTTGTGGATTATTATTTAGCGTCTTCTGAGGATACGGAGAAGCTTCGTAAATACGTAATATTACCGGATGTTTCTCTTGATGCAGCAGTTACTGCAATTAAAGCTGATGACAATGCCTTTGCTGAGAAGTTTGTGCCGGAAACGCCTCAACAAACTCAAGCTGCTCCGGCGGCGGCAAAGACTGCGGCGGTTGCAGCTCCGGCTCAGGCAAAAGCTCCGGCAAAAGAATCTGAAGGCGGTGCAGCGGCGGACGCGAAAAAAGCCGGAAAAGAAGCCGGTTCTATTCTTCGTGTTGATTCAAAGCGAATTGACGATTTATTAAACCTTGTTTCAGAGACTGTAATTACAAAAGCTACGTTTAATCAAATTGCAAATCAGTTTGGCGATTTGGTTAATGAGCTTCATGCGCTTGAAGGACATTACCGTGATCGTATAAAAAATCTTTTTGACAGCTTCCCTGCATATCTTGAACGCTTACAAAGCGGAAGTACGGTCAAGGATGTTCGTAAATCGATAATCGAGGAATTTAATGATATATTTACTATTTTTGATGGATATGAAACCTCGTTTAAGAACAGTATGGTAAAGTTCCGATCGACTTCGCAGAACCTTGGCCGTATTACAGGTGAACTGCAAGAAGGAGTTATGCGTATCCGCATGGTTCCGATAAGTCAGATATTCAGCCGGTTTCCGCGTCTTGTTCGTGATCTTTCAAAAAGTCTCGGAAAGAAAATCAATCTTGTTATAGAAGGCGAAGAGACGGAATTAGATAAATCGGTAATTGAAGACCTTCTTGATCCGATAATGCATTCGATAAGAAATTCTGTTGATCACGGTGTTGAGATGCCGGAAGACCGCCGTGCTGCGGGAAAGCCGGAAGAAGGAATGGTCATGTTAAAGGCCGCCAACGAAGGCAATATGATTGTCATTGAAATAAGCGATGACGGCAAAGGAATTGATGTTGAAGCGATTAAACAAAAAGCTATTGAAAGAGGCGTAATACATCCGAATAAACTTTTAACAGATCCTGAAGCGTTTAATTTGATTTTTGAGCCCGGTTTTTCTACGGCAAAGATGATTACAAATATTTCCGGTCGCGGCGTTGGACTTGATGTTGTAAAGCGGCAGATTGAAAAGCTCAATGGCACGGTAACAGTACAGAGTGAAAAAGGTAAAGGGACGAAATTTGTCATCAAATTGCCGCTCACGCTTGCGATAATTCAAGGACTGCTTGTACGGGTGGGGCATGAAATATATTCTATACCTATTACCAGCGTTATAGAAAGCTTACGCATTAAGCCGGACGAGATAAAACTTATTGACAGCAACGAAGTATTTAATATTCGCAGTGATGTGTTGTCGTTGCTTCGTTTGAATCAGCTTTTTGGAATACGTACTGAGCAGCGCGATGATTACAACTTTATTGTTATTGTTGGTACTGCGGAAAAGAAAATGGGCTTTATGGTAGACAGCTTAATAGGCGAAGAAGATGTTGTAATAAAGCCTTTGCGTGATCAGTATACCAATTCTCCGGGCATTGCTGGAGCGTCAATATTGGGCGATGGTTCTGTTTCGTTAATTATTGATGTTGGACAGCTTTTAGAATTGGGATTACACAAAGAGATAGAACACAGAAAAATACGAGAATTAAGCATAAAATAGGCGTATTCGTATTTAGCCGGTTTAGGAAACAGGTCTTGTCATCTGCATGTTGCATGAGAAACTCATTTCTTTTTAAAGTATATCCAGATGAAAAGCGGCGCGCCGATAAGCGCTGTTAGCGCGCCAACAGGAAGTTCCGAAGGTGAAATAAGCGTACGCGCAAGAAGATCTGCCGCAACGCAGAGTGTGCCGCCAGTGATAAAAGAAACTGGTATGACAAATCTATGTTCAGCTCCGGTTATCTTACGCGATACGTGCGGCGCAATTAAGTCGACAAACCCGATAACGCCGCTTACCGCTACCGCGCTTCCTGTAAGGAGCGTAGAAAATAAGAAAATACCGCGTTTTGCGGATTTTACTTCTACTCCGGCGGACAGCGCGTGTTCATCGCCGAATGTCATTATGTCCATTTCGCGTGTCCAACGCAAAATACCAATCATTCCCACAAGAAAGAATGGAACGAGTATTTTTAAGTACGGCCATCCGCGGAACGCAAAGCTCCCCATCTGCCACATAATAAGGGCGTCTAATTCTTTCCTGTAAAGGGCAACCAGTAATGCAAGAACCGCATTGATGAAAAGTGATGTTACCATGCCAAACAAAACGATCGTGTTATTCGACATTGTTTTGTCGAGCCGTGATGAGCCTGTTGCGACAATCATTGTGGTAAGCAGTGCGAATAGGAAGCCCGTCAACGGCAGCGTGAAAGCAGGAAAGAACGGAATCGCGGCGCCGCTTAACATGACAAAGGCCGCGCCAAGCGATGCTCCTGATGAAACGCCCAGTATGTAAGGCGATGCGAGCTGGTTCTTCAGAATCGATTGTATTGCGGCGCCGCTTACCGCAAGGCATCCGCCTGATAAAAACGCCAGCAATACGCGCGGTAAGCGCAATTGCCAGATAATATCCGTGTTTGAGTCGTTTATAGATGCGTACTGTCCTGGAAAGAGCGCAGGACAGAGTTTATGTATGAAGATAATAAGGGTTTCCTGCGGATGTATAACGTGAGATCCTATTGAAACCGCTGCAACAAAAATGATAAATGAAATAATGCAGCAGAATGTAATACGCGCCGGTTTATTCATGAACCGTGTCCGTTGACCGTTCCGCCGAATAGTATTCTGGATAAACCGCATGGGCAATTTGTTTGAGCGCGTTCATTACGTTAGGGCTGGGACGCGCCGATTCATTCGTCCCAATAAAATAAACACGCTTGTTTTTACAGGCGCTGATATTCGCAAAACCGCCGCGCGCGTAAAGCTCCGTAACAGGATTGGAGAGTTCGCTTACGTTTGTAAGGATGACATCAGGGTTGCGCGCGATAAGCTCTTCCGCATTCACAACAAAAAAGCCGCGCTGGTCTGCAAAAATGTTTTCCGCGCCAATAATCGTAAGCATTTCATCAAGGAATACGCCGCTTCCAAACGATACAATATGCGGCGGCGGTTCTATCTCAAAATACACGGCGCGTTTTTCACTGATATTCATTCCGGTCTTTTTAATGACGGCTATTTCGTTCCGCATCGTGCCGGTGATTTCTTCGCCGCGTTCCGGTACGCCGAAAAGGCCGGCGATAGTCATTACATCGTTCATGATCCCTTCAAGACTATTGCTTACCGGTATAAAGACCACTTCGATACCGAGCTTTGATAGAGCTTCAAGCGGTTCACTGCCGTTGCGCTGATGATTGATGCTGTTTGTGATGATTACATCAGGTTTAAGGGTGAGCAGTATCTCCGCATCAGGGTTTAGGAAGTCAATAAGCGCCGCGCCGGAGGGCAGCCCTGCAATGTCCGCCGAATAGCGGTCAACGGCGACAAGCCTATCCGCAAGCCCCAGTGCGGCGATGATTTCCGTGTTTGACGGCGCGGTTGATATGACCCGCTCGTATTTCCCGCGAGCCCCGTCCGCCGTGCGCCGTGCCGTATCTTCTGCGGCTTCGCGGCGTACCGCGTCCTTCCCGCAAGCTGCCAATAAGAGCAAAAGCAGCGCACAGCGGACAGCGGACAGCGAGCAAAACTTTCGCTCCTTGCCCGCCAGTCTGCGAACCCTGCGCCTTAAAACCCGCTCTCTGTCCACTCTCCACTGCGCTCTCATAATCCGCCCGCCTAAAATACGTACCGCAGCGAAACGTTAATCGACCGCCCGTCCGCCGGATAGTACGCGCTGTAATAGACGTTTGTCGTGTAATGCACATCGGTAATGTTACGCGCCGCCAGTTGGACGGAGAAATCGCGCGCATCTTTAGTCAGCGCGCAGCGGAGTTTCGCGCCCCAAAGCAGGTATCCGTCTATCTCGTTCTTGTTAGCCGCGTCCGCGTAAAACGGGCTTGCAAACTCGACATCCGGCCCGAAGGAGAGGCCAAACGGCAGGATAACGGACAACTGGGCGTAGAGCGTGTGTTCGGGGACAAGCGGAATACGCTTGTCTTTATTCGCGCCCTCGGCGAATACCGCGTTGACAAACGAATACGATGCGTCAAGCGCAAGAAACGTTACCGGCGTTGCGCGCGCGTGAACGTTCGCGCCAAACCGCTGTGTAGTATCCAGATTCATGTTTTTGAGTAACGTCATGTCGTAGGCAATCTCATCGGTAAGCCGCATGAAAAACACGTTGGCGTCAAGCGCGGCGACAGAGCCGAATGAAACCGCCGTTCCCCCTTCAGCGTTAAAGCCCGTTTCGGGCTTCAAATCCTTATTAAAGCCCGCTCCCATGCCTTGATACAACGCCTGTTCGTCAACAAACGGATAGCGAAAGAGCGTTGCGTAGCGGGCGAATATCTTTAACGAAGGCAGCGGGTTGATCGTTACGCCCGCATCGTAGACCAGCTCTCCGTGCCGAACCGAGCCGTCGGCGTCTCCACTCGCGCCTTCCGTATCCATCGTAACCTGCGCCGTATCGTAACGAACGCCCGTTGAAACGGCGAACAGAGAGAGCGGTTCAAAGCGCGCGGTAAGGTAAGGCCCCAGCGTCCATTGGGAGACTGTCGAATCGTAGGAGCGGGAAGCCTCGCTGCGGTCAAGAGCGTTATAGCCCTTTACGGCAAGGCGCGTCCAATAGGTGTCAACTCCGCCTAAAAGACGAAGCTTCATGTCCCCAAACGCGCACTGCATGGTAAACTGGGGGCGCGCCTCAACCGCAGCGCTTTCTCTATCGGTATAGCTTGAGGATGATTCTAAATCGGCGGCGATGGTCTTGCCGGTGTACGAGACGGGAAGCGTTACGAAGAGCGGCTGCAACGGCTGCCAGTCGAGGGTAAGGCCGCCGGAGTAGTCCCGCTCGGTGTTTTCATCGCCTGAGTTAAATATAAAGACATCAGAGCCGTAAGAAGTAGGGCGCAGCGCCTGCGTGGGATCGTCATCGAACTGCGCTTTGGTAAGGCCGCCGGGCAGTTGGTAGTAAAGGTCGGCGAAGGCCGCATCCAGCGAGAGGCGCAGCGCGCTTCCCAGATTGAGCGTCCCCCGTGCCGAAAGATTCGTTACCTGCGAAGCCTGCCGTGTGCGATAGCCTTTCGCGCCGGTGTGCGCGGCGGAGACCGAGAACCCGCCCCAGCCGCCGTCCTCAACGTGCGAGAGCGCGCTTTCATTATTGAAGAAACTCCCGCCTCCCAGCAAAAGCGCCGTCCGCCGTCCTCCCGTTTTCTTGGTAATGATATTGATAACGCCGCCGACCGCGTTGCTGCCGTACTGCACCGCCGCGCTGCCGTCCATCACCTCGATGCGCTCAATGTCAATAAGCGAAATCGCGTTCCAGTTGATAGACTGCATATCGGGGTTGTTAAGGCGTCTGCCGTCAACAAGTACCAGTACTCTGCCATGCGAATTCTCTCCAAAGCCCCGCATCGAAACCGTATCGCTGCCCGCTCCGGCCTGCGCGCCATGAAAGCGCACGCCCGCGACTGTCTCCAGCGCGTCAACAACGTTCTTTGCGCCTGAATCGGCTATATCCTGCGCGCTGATAACCGTAATATGCGCCGGAACTTTCTCAAGAGGCTCATCAATCCGGCTTGCCGTAAAGACGAGTTCGCGCCGCGCGCTCCCGCCTTCCAGATAAACGCTCTCTTCGGCGTCCTCCGCCTGCTCGTCTTGTGCAAAGAGCGTCCCCGCGCCTGCTATGAGCATAAGCGCCGCCGCAAAAGCCCTTCCTAACGGCGCTGCCGCCGTCTTTGGTACTCTCATTATCTTCGTCATGATTTTCTCCTTAATAAGCCCCAAAGCCAAGACCCGGAAAACGTTAGAGGAGAAATAACGCGGCCCCCGCGTCCACATTGTTATGCCGTCAATGCGCACCTTACATCCTTCCGGGCCTTAAACCTCGAGGCCCCGAAACAAAGATACCTCCGTTTATACGAGAGGCTGTTCATCAAAGTCTCCTGACTTGCGGTATGGAGTTCTCCATTCCGGCAGCCTTCCCGCCTTGAGAGGCAGTGGCTGTAGCGCCGGAACATTACCGTTCACAGTTACGGGATAGCGCGGGATTCTCACCCGCTTCCTCTGAAATGAACGCCTCACTCTACGCCGATTGCCGTCTGAGCGTCAAGAGGGCGCGTGAGTCTAGGCGCGGCGGCGCGGAAGGCAGCTATGCGGGCGGTACGAGGGACACCGGCGCGGCCTCCCCCGCCTGTGAGTAACGTTACACCGTGCCTGTTTGTACCGGTACAAAGCGTCTGTTTGTAACGCTGCAAAGCGTCTATTTGTAACGTTACACCGTGTCTGTTTGTACCGGTACAAACAACCTGCGTACAGCATTATACAGAGACAGTGTACAGCGTTGTACAGGGGCAGCGTACAGCGTTGTATAGAGGCTGTATATAACGTTATAGAGAGGCGCTTTATAACGCTGTATAGAGACGCTTTATAGCGTTATATAGAGGCTCTATATAACGGTACATCGCGTCTCTTTATAAAGGGTAATCGGGAATCAGTAGAGGGGGAATGCGGAGAAACCGGCGTCTTTAAGCGATATTATCGTCTTGTTCAGATCGGCGCCGGCGGGAACGGTAACCAGCCAGTACTCGGTTTCTTTAATGCGGCGGCGGATAACGTCCGCGTCAAAGCCGGCCTTTCGCAGGCGGTCGGCATGGGCCATCGCGTTAATTTGACTGTTAAAAACGCCCGTCTGGAGTACCGGCGGCAGGTCTGTTTCCGTCTTGGCTGAGGAGCCGGTATCGGCATTGGGGGTTTTCTTCAGCCCGACCACCTCCTTACCGGACGGCAGTATCCATTGCGGCATTGACGATTCCATGACGGCGTTCTTCTTATCGTTCTCTGAGAGCAGAATGCGCGTTTCAGGACTATCGGGGAATTCATTGAGCAGCTTCGCTTTGTACTCAGCCTTCCCGCTGAGCTTCCAAAGCGTCCAGTACAGTGAAGGGCGCGCTGAGCTGTAGTCGGGATCATCAAGCATCGAATTGAGAATGGCCGTATCGCCGCTTCGAAAAGCGTCTATTTGCGCGGCAAGGTATTTGGCTCTCAAGAAAACGGTTTTATCAGCGCGGGCCGCAACCAAAACGACCTTTACGTTTGCCGCCGCTTTATCCCACTCCCCCATAGCGATATAACACGCCGCTCCCTCAAGCAGCGCGCCGTCATCGCGCAGGCCTTTCTCCGCATACGCAGCCGACATCCACGCCTCCGCCGCTCCGTCAATGTCGCCGGATAAACGAAGCAGCCGGCCAAGCCGCGCATACGCATCGTGCTTCTCTTTTGAACCGGCGTTCTTCTTGACGGCTTCCGCCCGTATCTTTTCTATTTCAATGGAAATATAACTGACTGACTCCGAACCGGCGCCGTCCGCCCCATACGCAAAAAAGACAGCCGTAAAAACCCTTAATGCAGCCGCCGCAATCAGTAAAACGCCGTTCTTTTTCATAAATAAAGCTCCCTTTGAAATTATTGGCATACCGGCGGCAAAAATTCAAGAGTTTAGCGGATTGTTTGAACGCTTACAAAAAGCGCGAAATTGCGCTATCCTATACGTCAGAGGTATGAAATGCGAGTTTTAGCGAAAGACATAAAAGCCGCCGCTCAAACGGGAGAAAAGACGGTGCAGGCTGCCGGATGGGTTCATAGGATTCGTGAGCTTGGCGGCGTAAATTTTGTTATACTGCGGGATAGAAGCGGAAGCGTTCAGCTTGTCCTCAACGAGAAGCGCGCTCTTACGCTTGAATCGGTTATCAAAGTTGAGGGAGAGCCTGCATTAAACGAAAAAGCTCCCGGCGGCGCTGAAATTCGCGTAAGCAAACTGGAGTGCTTGAGCCTTGCGGCAGCCGATCTTCCGTATCAGGTGAACGGCGATGTGTCAAAGATTGGGCTTGAAGCGGTCTTGGATAACCGTACGCTTTCTTTGCGTAATCCCAAAATTCGCGCGATATTTGAAGTACAGGCCGCGATAATCGAAGCGTTCTCGGCGTATTTGCGCAGTAACGGGTTTACCGAAATTAAATCGAGCAAGCTTGTAGGAAGCGGCACCGAAGGCGGCACGGAGCTTTTTTCTGTGGACTATTTTGACAAAAAAGTTTATTTGGCGCAGTCGCCTCAGTTTTATAAAGAAGTAATGGTTGCCAGTGGATTGGAACGAGTCTTTGAAGTCGCTCCGGCATACCGCGCGGAAAAACACGATACGCCGCGCCATTTGAATGAATATGTGTCGATGGATGTCGAAATGGGTTTTATTGAGTCTGAACGCGACTTGATAGAGATTGAAAAGGGACTTTTGGCTTTTATCTTTGATGAATTAAACCGGAAACATGCAAAAGAGATTGCAATGTGGAGCGATGTTCCTGCACCGTCCGCAGAGTCAGTCAGCAACGCGCCTGTTATCCCTTACGATGAGGCCTTAAAGATCGCCAATGACGAGGCGGTAAAGAACAAGAAAGCGCGTATCTTTGACATAAATCCTGAAGCTGAAGCGCTGCTTTGCGCGTGGTCTGAACGCGAGAAAGGTAGTGCGCTGGTGTTTGTAAACGAATTTCCGCGGCGTTACCGGCCGTTTTATACATATCCGCTTGACGCTTCGCGTACCATGAGCTTTGATGCATTATTTCGCGGGCTTGAAATCACTACCGGCGGCAGACGACAGCATGTGTATCAGGATTTTCTGGATGTGCTTCCTAAATTTGGATTAAAGCCGGAGTATTTTTCAAATTATATAACGCTGCTTAAATACGGTTGTCCACCGCACGGCGGCTTTGCTCTCGGATGCGAGCGGCTTACCGCCAAAATTCTGGGGCTTTCAAACGTAAAAGAAGCAAGCTTGTTTCCTCGTGACAGGAAGCGCGTTGTACCGTAATGCGGGGAAACTATTTTGCGAGATACACGATTCGAACGTGCCACCTTCGCCTCCGGAGGGCGACGCTCTATCCAAATGAGCTAATCTCGCGGCTTTTTCATCAAACATTCCCTGCGGTTTGCACGGCAATTTTGCCTGTCCATAACCGTCAGTTGAATCTATTATAAAATCAATAGCAAAGACTATCAAGATAAGAGAAGTAGCCTAGAATTTTTCTCCATAATAAATACCCGCCCATTCCCAGCGTCCGTTTAGAGCAGGCTCCATTGGGAAATAGATTTTTCTAAAGTAAAAGTACCAAACAGGAGAAAATCTTGTCCATCCCCATGTTTTTAAATAAACGTCGCTTGCGTTTGAATCGCTGCTTAATTCTTTGCTATATTGAATTGCGCCCGGCGCGCTCAATGTTGAGATTGTAAATTCATTTGTCTGTTCATCATCTTCTCCTATTTGAGTCCATGAGGCAGCAAAAAAATTGGCACGGGTACGGTAATTCCAAAGCTGGTATGTATCTCCGTCATCCATAATCCTGCAGATGACAGAAAGCAGTTCCGGAAGATTTTCAAATGTACGTTCCAGTTTCCCGCTTTCGCTGGGATGATTTTTTAAAATTGAGCTTATACTTGTCATTTGTCTGGCATAAGCATAGGCATTAGGGAAACCCTGTATTATGGCGCCGTAAAATGGCTTGAAATTATTATATGCGGCTATCGCTTCTTTCCATTTGCCAATTTGTTCATATAGTTGTCCTTCTTTAAAATAAGATTCTCCAAGGTTTATTTTTTCTGGAAATCTTGAAATGATCTGCTCATAATACCAAATTTTTTGATAGGGATTGTGTGTAATATTTATCAGCTCCTGAAAACAGGCAAAATGTATTGAATTGTTGCGTACAATCAAATCGGGATAGTTTCGGACTATTGTGTCAAAATATAAAGCAGCCGCCGGCTTAGAATCCATGTGCATATAACAATTGGCGATTCTTAAAAGATAGTAGCTGTTATATGGATCGTCTGGATGCTTGTTAATCCACTCCGAAAGAAAATTTATCAGCCGCAGACTGTCATTTAGTCTGTCGTATTGATTTGAGATTTCCTGTATAAGCGCGAACTGCACATTTTGTTTTGTTTCTTCTGTAGTGAGTTCAGTGAAAAGCTCTTGAAAAAGCGATTTTTTGTCTCCGGTGTTTTTAAGGTAATAATCGAGATTCTGTAGATGATAGTCGCCGCCATTTACAGAACATACATTCAGTCCGCACAAGACAAAAAGAAGAAAAGTTAATTTTACAGTAAAAATTTTTATAAACCGTATTTTCATATATTGCAAAAACCTTCTAAAAGTTGTATGATAATTTTCGGTTCATTATCGATAATTTTGGGAAAAGAGGGAAGAGTGTGGCGGCGGAAAAGAATAATTCACCGTGGGAAGAGAATAAAAAACGGCACACGCATATTATTTCAAAACTTGAAAAAATCCGTTTAAGCCGGTTTGATGTTTATACTGGAGTTCCCTTACATGAAATAAAAGCAACACATTCTAAAATCGTGAGAAAGATTGAAAGACTGCAACGGAAAAACAAAGCTGCCGTCTTGAATCAGGATGTCGGCGCTGGATTTGTTGATGTTTTAGAAACACAATCCGGGGAATTAACGCCGGAGGAATTTGAGTTTGTAAAGTCAATCGAATCTGACACTCTGCCGGCTGAAGAGGATTTGTCATCTGAATCAGCCGAGGCTCTGCTTTTAACTCCCGCAGTAAAGGAAACAAAACGGGAAAAACACTCCAAAGCGGATGTTAAACCGAAAAAAAACCATAAGCCGCAAAAAAAATCTGCCGTTGGCCGTATTGCTGTTAAGCGTCCTCTTCGAATCAAGCTTGTTGCAATAGTTACGGCTTTGCTTGTTATATCTTTCACAATTATTACGATATTGATTTCAGTAATTGTAAGTTCCGATGTGCAGCTTACCGCCGAAGTAAATAATCATAACATAAATAGGCGCAATGCAGGTTCAATGAGCAACGAATTGAAGAACGTCCAATCAACGGCTATTTCATTTGCTAACGACATTTTTGTTATGAACACGCAGAATGCGGGGATAGCGGAAAAGGCGGCGGAATTCTTTTTTCATCAGAATCCTGAAATTTCTGCTGTTGTGTTGCTGCAGAAAGCGGCTGAACCTCAGTATGTTATGCCTTCGCTGGAAGAGCCGGATATTTCGTATGACCGTGTTTCCGCATGGATTGAAACTGCGGACGATATTATTGCCTGTGCGTTTTCCGGCGAAACAGTTATTAGAAATGTTTCACCGGTTTTTGGCGTACAGCAGCTTGTAATGCTGCTGCCGGCTTCTGTTCCGGCTGACGGAATATTCACTGGTTCGTACTGCATTGCGGTATTTTTTTCGCAAGAAAATCTGAATAGTATACTGAGTTACGGCGCGAATAAGTCATTTTTATTGAACGAAGACGGAGATGTCTTGGTACACTATGACGCTTCGCTGGTTTTAAGCGCGGCGAATTTCAACAATATTTCTTTTGTTGAAAATGCGTTGTCCTCGGCGTCAGGCGGCGTTCAAACTATTTATACAGATGAAAACGGCGTTGAATATATTGGCGCGTTTCAGCGTTTAATAATAGGGAATCCGGTGCTGATTACTATTGTAAACAAAAATGATGTTTTTTCAGGCATTATCAATACGATACAGCTTAATATTATAATATCATTTGTTATGCTGATTCTTTCCGTTTTGGCAGTAAATTTCTTTGCCGCAACCTTAGGAAATCCGCTGCGGGCTTTGGTAAATGCGGCGTCAAAAATAGAAAACGGTGATTATAATTTGGAGTTATCGCATAAAAGCCGCGATGAAATAGGCTCGCTTACGCAAAGTTTTATCAGCATGGGGCGCGGCCTTGAGTATTTTGAAAAGTTCACTAATAAGAGCCTTGTTAAACTGGCCAGACGGGGCAAACTTACATTGAGCGGCGTTAATAAAGAAGTTACCGTAAGTTTTGTGTTCATTCGTGATTTTAATGAAATATCAAAGAAGATGAGCGCGCCGCAGATTGTCGATTTTGTTAATGAATATTTGGAGAAAATGATTCCGTGCGTTATCTCAACAGGCGGCATAATCGATAAATTTTTGACACAAAATGGGGTTGTCGTCATGGCTATATGGGGCGCTACGGAGTCTGCGGGGAGTGTTGCGGCTGACGCTTTTAACTGTATGCGTTCCATGATGTTAATACGGTCTTCTCTTATGGAGTTTAATCAGGAATTAACGCGCCGGTTCTGGGGTTATGCGCCTGTTATAAAAATTGGATGCGGGATTAATTCCGGCGAAGTTGTAGTAGGTCAGATGGGCAGTAAAAAACGAATGGAATTTACCATTATTGGCGACACGGTGAATCTTGCCGCGCGGCTTGAAGGCGCGAATGATGTATTTGACACTGATATTCTGGTTTCGGAAAATACATGGAATCTTGTTAAAGACAAGGTGATTTTTCATGAAATGCAAAGTCTTGAAGTTAAGGGCAAAGAGAAACCGATAAGGGTTTTTTCCGCCGTTAATATGAGTGAGTTACGTGATCTTGTGCAGGTATTTGACGACTTGACTGAGATTCAAAGCAAGGCGGATAATTCCAAAAAGAGAATAATAAAATATTGGGCGGTGTCTATGGAAGATGTGCGTGCTTTATGGAAAGAAAATATACCGCTTGATATTATGTGAAGAAAAGACTGCGGAGAAAGCGTTTTGCTTCCGGTA
>JAITHJ010000010.1 GCA_031280035.1 Spirochaetaceae bacterium
AAGTAACGGCATATCCGCACCTCCTAGCAATAACGTTTTATAGAATCTTCACCCCAGTCCAGGGCGGTAAACTCAACATTCGCGCGCTCGCCGGTTTCTATATCCTGCGGCGGCGCGGACAATTCGCGCGGCCATAAAGAACGGGCGTAAACACGCGCTCCGGTTACAACGGCATCCTGCGCGGCGCTGTCTCCCACGCCGTTAAAATGACGGAGCTTAAACTGCAACCCCGGCGCCAGCGCAAGATTGCCGGCCTTGCCCGTCCATTTTTCCTGTTTTAACGCAAATGAAACCGAACGCGCGCTAATAATGCGCTTTATGTCGGCGTCTACTTCCGTTTTTTCCGTACGGTGGTCAAATCCATGAAACAGCGAATCATAACTGCAATAACGGCGGCCCGCCTTAACATCGCCATGTTTCCACTCTTGAGAACCGTAGTTTGATCCCGGATATGAAGCGGTTATTTCAAGACCGTCCACACCTATAGCGTTTTCCATACTCCACGCATCCATTTTCCACAAATTATGCGCTTCGTCATAATCAACAAAATCAAATTGAACAATTTCCGGTATCTGCCGTTTGTCGGAATATTCATAAAAAGGAAGCGGAAACCGCTCTCCTTCAGAAAAATACAAATCAGCGCGGCCGGTGTTGCTTTCAGCGGCAGGATTGTTATGCACAAACATCCAGCTTAAACCATAGAGACCCATAATCCGCTCAATAAACGCCAAATCAGATTCATTTGACTGTTCAAACATCAGGTTTTTGCTGAAGGTACTCCGGTTTACGTATTCATCGGCAAACTGTCCGCAAATATCGTATTTAGATAAAATCTCTTCTATAATATCAGCGGGAGTTTTTCCGTAATACGGACGGCTAAACCGCGTCCATCGCAGACGGGCAAGCTCGCTTTCAATGGTAATGCAGTAACGGTAACAGAACTCGTTGTTCCCGCCTGTAACAACCCCCAAATTTACAATACCGGTAATTACACCGTGGAGATTCCGGCTCCGTACTACCGTTCCGCTGGCTATCCGCTGGGAAATAACAAGAGATACGTTTTGATCGAGCAATTCCCGCAGATCTTTTTGCACACGGCGCGTTTTTGTAAGAACGGTAAGCTGCGCTTTATAGACCTGAGAAAAACCCTCGTCCAATACTAACTCATACGGAAAGAAATCTTTACACGCATCCCCGGCAATAGCAAGCGACAGTGACATAGTTCCTTTTTCTGCCATATTTTCCTCTTAAACTATAACATTAACATTAGGACAGACCAAAACTGCGGTCGCCACAGGAATACCAATAACAGAAACGCCGCTCACCAAACTGCCTATACAGGCTTGCGGCCTGCCTTTGGCCAGTTTATTGAGAGCGGTGGTCATTGTAACAACTCCGGCTACGCAAAAAGGCCCTGCAACGGCGTCACCCATACAAGCTACAGGCAAACCTTTTATCATCGTTGTAAAGCCGCCCGGACCAATAATCACATCTCCGGTAGCGGTTAAATTAGCAATAGTAGCGGCAGGCGTCATAGCAACCCCCTATATTACGCAAGCAACTTGACGGCGTTCCGGCAAACCGCCGGAGCGCCGTCAACCCAACAAGTAGAATACTAGGTATTTGTTACCTGATTCCATTTTGTTTCAATCGCGCCGTCTTTGGTGCCGTCTGGTTTAATCGGCATAACCTTTACAACGATCTCCGCCGCAACAAGCTGAACTTCTTCAACCGGCTGCTGTGAAGCTACGTCGTCAGACTTTGGATTGAGCGTTTTGATCTCCGCTTTGGCTACCCGTACGCTGTTGAGAGTGATTTCGTATACGGGCGTCTGTGAACCGCCGAGTACACGGCAATACTCAAACTTGGCCTGCTTAATCACCTCTCCCTTCATACAAGAAAGCTGAAGTTTCGGAGTTGCCTTGTCAACCGCATGAGTAAAGGAAAACGGGATAAACTGCCCCCGCCCCTGTACATCCGATGAAGCCTGCACATTGATGTTCTGCAAAGCTCCGTGAGAGAATGAGAGAATGTCCAGCCATTTCTCATGCTTCGTGTCAGAAGCCTGTCCCTCAATTCCGTCAAGTTTTAAAAAATAAACACTTGCCATATTTCGCTCCTTAAAATATTAAAGATATATTTATTATACTTAACAAAAATAAATTTGTCAATACCCCATTTTAATTTTTCAAAACCGCTCAACGTAATTAAAAATTATAAAAAAGTCAATAAAAAATAATTCCGGCAAAATCTATTGACCTGAATAGCTAATTCAGATTATAATCTATTTAAGATTAAAATATCAACCAAAGGCGGAAATCATGACAATTGAAGAGTTGGCTGTTCCTCTGGAAGGAGAAAACCCTGCCGGAGAAAACCTTGAATATGATACCTTGTATCTTGAATTGGATACGCTGGCTGTTCCGGTACCGGAAAGTCAGATGGGCGACTCAAAAATAGAAGGACACGAACCGGACTGGAAAAAACTCAAAGATAATTGTCTGGAATTATGGAAAAGAACGCGCGATCTGCGCGTTGCCGTCTATATCGTTGTGGCTGAAACGGCTGTGGGCGGACTTAAAGAATGCCGCGATGCGCTTAAGATTGTGGAATTTCTTATGCGCGATATGTGGGAAACCCTGTACCCCAGACTTGATCCTGATGACGGCAACGACCCAACGGAACGTCTTAATATCCTCGCGATGCTTTCGCCGGATCCTGGCTCATTTAACGATCCCATTATGTTTATCGCAAAATTCAGGCTGCTGCGCCTTATTCCTGCGCTTCCCTATACGCTGCGCGATTATCTTATCTCTATAAATGAGCTTGAAAGCCCCAGCGGACAAAACATTGACGCAAATCTTATCACCGGCGAATTTATGCGTATCCCGCTGGAAGAGATAAGAGAACAGGCCTCTGTCGCGGAAGATATAAAGGAAACAATCGCGGCCATCTGCGCCTGCGCAAATGAAAAAATGGGCGATGCCGGTACGCTTTCTATGGCGTCTCTTTCTGCGGAGGTAAACCGGCTCTGCAAATTCTTTGCCGGATATCTGGAATCTTTTGGCGCAGAAGACGCTTCCTCAAACACGGAAGCCTTTGCCGGCGCAGGGCCGGAACTGGCTCAAATGGCCGGTGGAGGAGGCGCGTTCAATCTTTCATCTTTCCGCGCTTCTTCACGCGCCGATGCGCTCTTGCTTTTGAGAAAAGGCGCGGAGTACTTTCAGCTTCAAGAACCGAACAGCCCGATTCCGCTGTTAATTAAGCGCGCTATGCGTTTTTCAGAGATGAATTTTATCGACTTAATAGAAGATATTGTTCCAGACGCTCTTTCCAGAGGAAAAGAAGTTCTTGGAATTAAAGATGATTCAAATTCATAACGCCTTGACAAATATGGCGTTATGAAATATAAATGTACGGTTGTTTCATGAAATCCGCAGGGTTTCTTTTGGAATAATAAAAATTTAATAGCAGAGGTATAGTATGTCAGGTAGCAGTCAAGCATTTATTGCAAAAAACCGGGCGCCCCGTGTTCAAATCGATTATGATGTTGAAGTTTATGGAGCGCAGAAGAAGGTCAATATTCCTTTCGTAATGGGCGTTATGTCGGATCTTTCTGGAAAACCGGAAGAACCTCTGCCCAAAGTCGATGACCGCAAGTCAATGGAATTTACCGCTGATAATTTTAACGAGCGTCTGAAAGCCATTAAACCACGAGTTGCGTTTACCGTTCCTAACACCCTTGCCGGAGAAGGCAACATCGCTGTAGACATGACCTTCCAGAGCATGGAAGATTTTTCTCCGGCGGCAATTGCGTCAAAAGTTGACGGTCTCAAGCAGCTTATGGAATCACGGCAGCAGCTTGCCAATTTATTGTCGTATATGGACGGAAAAGCCGGAGCGGAAGAGCTTTTGACCAAGCTTTTATCAGACCCCGCGCTGCTTAAAGCTTTATCTTCTAAAGCAAAAGATGACGGCGCTGATACGAGTGATCAGAAATCCGGTAAAGCCAATAAGAAGGAGAAATAATTATGGCCGGCGAGCAAAAAATTGAGGCGTTAAGCGCCGATACCGTTGAATTAAATGACTTTGAAAAACTTGTTCAGCAGGAATTTAAACCGCAGTCTGAAGCGGCGCAAACGGCAGTTCAAGGAGCGGTAAAAACACTGATAAATCAGGCGCTGGAAAACGCGAATATGGTTTCCACTGACGCCATAAAAACGATAGAAGGAATCATTGCTGAACTGGATAAAAAATTATCGGAACAGGTAAATCTTATCCTTCATCATCCTGATTTTACCGGTTTGGAAAGCGCGTGGCGCGGGCTTGACTATCTTGTAAGCAATACTCAAACCAGCGATACGCTGAAAATCAAGGTCTTGAATATATCCAAAACAGAAGTTTCAAAGACGCTGCGCCGTTTTAAAGGAACGGCATGGGATCAAAGCCCCCTTTTCAAACGTTTTTACGAAGATGAGTACGGCACCGCCGGCGGCGAGCCTTATGGCGCATTAATCGGCGATTATTATTTTAATCACACGCCGCAGGATATTGAACTTCTGAAAGGAATAGCTCAAATTGCGTCGGCCTCTCATATGCCGTTTGTTTCTGCAGCCGATCCTTCGATTCTTAACCTTGCTTCATGGCAGGAACTCGCTAATCCGCGCGATATTGCCAAGATCTTTTCCACGCCGGAATATCAGGCGTGGCGCGCGTTCCGTAACTCTGACGACAGCCGCTATGTTGCACTGACGCTTCCCCGTGTTTTGAGCCGGACGCCTTACGGCGCAAAAACAAATCCCGTTGAGGAATTTGACTTTGAAGAAGAAGTAGGCGCCGGAGACAGCGAAAAATATAATTGGATGAACGCCGCCTATGCGATGGGAACAAATATTAACCGTTCCTTTGCCACGTACGGCTGGTGCGCCAATATTCGGGGCGTTGAATCCGGCGGCGCGGTTCAGGGACTGCCTACTCATACATTTCCTTCAGAAGACGGTGGCATGGCGCAAAAATGCCCAACGGAAATTGCCATTACAGACCGCCGCGAAGCTGAGTTATCAAAAAACGGATTCCTTCCGTTAATTCATTGGAAAAACACTGATTATGCGGTATTTCTTGGAGGACAGACCGTCAACGCTCCGGCGGAGTATGATTCGCCCGATGCAACGGCAAACGCTGCGCTTTCAGCGCGGCTTCCGTATATCTTTGCGGCCAGCCGTTTTTCACACTTCCTTAAATGCATTGTCCGTGACAAGATAGGCTCTTTCAAAGAACGCCTTGATATGGAGCGGTTTTTGGGCGACTGGATTGCCCAGTTTGTTACAGGCGATCCCAACGCCTCCGAAGAAGTCAAGGCAAAGTACCCGTTGGCTGAGGCGCGCGTTGAGGTTGAAACGGTAGAAGGCCAGCCCGGTTACTATAATGCGCGTTTTTATATGAGGCCGCATTATCAACTTGAAGGACTTACCGCTTCTTTAAGGCTTGTAACAAAGGTTCCAAGCGGAGCGCAGTAAAATTTGTTTGTATAAAAAACACCTTTGTAAAATTACAAAGGTGTTTTTTTTTCATGGCGGACGCACCGGCAACACAATAAAATTTGCAAGATATTAAACTCCACGCTGAATAAAAAGCATAATCTTGACACAATTTTTTGGTATGACAGCCGCAGCGGAATGTCTGCGGCGTTTTAATTAGTCAGGAAAAGAGGATAAAATGGAAAGCAAAACATTAAGCATAGGCGGGATGAGCTGCGCCGCCTGCGCCGGACGGGTCGAGAGGGCTGTGCGGAAAGTTGAAGGAATTACCGGCGCAACGGTCAACTTCGCAACGGAAAAGCTCTTTGTTGAGTATGAGGGCGCAGAGGTGCTGTCCGCCGTCAAAGAAGCGATTGTGAAGGCAGGCTACGAAGTGCTGGAAAAGGCAGAAGTCTCCGCCGTAACAATCCCTATCGGCGGGATGAGCTGCGCGGCGTGCGCGGCGCGGGTCGAGAAGGCGCTTTTGAAACTTGAGGGCGTAGAGAGCGCAAGCGTGAACTTTGCCACGGAAAAGGCGTCGCTGGTCTACAACCCCAAACTGCTGCGGCTTTCTTCTATAAAAGAGGCCGTTACAAAGGCCGGATACACGCCGCTGGAAGTTTCAAAAGACGGCGCGGTGGACGAAGACCGCCGCCGCAAAGAGCGCGAGATAAAGATTCTCAAAACAAAGTTCATAGTCGCCGTGAGCTTTGCCGCGCCGCTGCTCTACATCGCTATGGTTCCCATGATAAAATGGTTCAGCCTCCCCTTCCCCAAAGCTCTTGCCCCAATGAACTTTCCGCTCATCTATGCGCTTGCAGAGCTTTTGCTGGTAATTCCTGTGATCATCGCGGGCAATAAATTCTACAGCGCGGGCTTTAAGAACCTCCTGCGCCGCAGCCCCAACATGGACAGCCTCATCGCCATAGGCACAACGGCGGCGGTCGCCTACAGCGTCTACAACCTATTCGAGATAGCAGGCGGGAACTTCAACGCCGTTGACGCGCTCTACTTTGAGACGGCGGGCGTCATCATCGCGTTGATACTGCTGGGAAAGACGCTTGAAGCCGTCTCCAAAGGCCGCACGAGCGAGGCGATAAAAAAGCTCATGGGGCTGGCTCCCAAAACGGCGATTGTCATTGAGGACGGCATCGAGAAAGAAATCCCGATAGACGAGGTGGTTCCCGGCGACATCATCGTGGTAAAACCCGGCGCGAAAATCCCTGTAGACGGCGTGGTTACCGAAGGCCAAAGCGCCGTTGACGAATCGATGCTCACAGGCGAAAGTATGCCAATCGACAAAAAAGCGGGGGACAAAGTTTTTGCGGCGACGATCAACGCAAACGGCCTGCTCCGTTTTAAGGCCGAGAAAACCGGCGGCGATACGGCGCTCGCGCAGATCATCCGCCTGGTGGAGGACGCGCAGAGCAGCAAAGCGCCGATAGCCCAGATGGCCGACATCGTGTCCGGCTATTTTGTTCCGGTGGTCTGCGTTATCGCGCTCATCGCCGGAATTGCGTGGTTTGCCGCCGCGCAGGCGGGCTTCGTTGCGCTGCCCGCGGGAAAGCCGGCGCTGGAGTTCGCCCTCACAATCTTTATTTCGGTGCTGGTGATAGCCTGCCCCTGCGCGCTCGGCCTTGCCACCCCCACGGCAATCATGGTGGGCACGGGCAAGGGCGCGGAAAACGGCATCCTCATCAAAGGCGGCGAGGCGCTGGAGACGGCGCACAAAATCACCACGATTGTGTTCGACAAAACAGGCACTATCACCGAGGGCAAGCCGGAAGTTACCGATGTTGTGAGCGCAGGCGGCGCTGAAACGGAGTATCTTTTGCGGATAACGGCCTCCGCCGAAAAGGGCAGCGAGCATCCGCTCGGCCATGCCATCGTGCGCGAAGCGGAAAAGCGCGGCCTTGCCCTCCTCGATGTAAGCGCCTTCAAAGCCATCCCCGGCCGCGGCATGGAAGCTGTTATTCAGGGATCAGGGGTCAGGGATCAGGGGTCAGGGATTTCTGGCCACGATGTGTTACCTAACGCAGATGGCGCAGTTCACTCTGATATACCGGCAAAAACTCCGGCACCCGGCCCCCGGCCCCCGACCCCCATCCTCGTTGGCAACAGAAAGCTGATGGATGAGCGGGGGATTTCGCTTGCGGAGCTGGAGGGTGATTCTGACAGGCTGGCCGGAGAAGGCAAAACGCCCATGTATGTCGCGCTGGACGGAAAGCTCTCAGGCATTGTCGCCGTGGCTGACGTGCTCAAAAGTTCCAGCAAGGCGGCCATCGAAAAGCTGCGCAAAATGGGCATCGAGGTTGTGATGATAACCGGCGACAACAAAAAAACCGCCGCCGCCATCGCCCGAGAGGCCGGCATAAGCCGCGTCCTCGCCGAAGTCCTCCCCCAGGACAAGGCGGCGGAAGTGAAGAAGTTACAGTTGTCAGTTGCCGGCTGTCAGTTGCCAGTAAATTCAGGACGGGATATGTTGCCGAACACAGAGCACGCCGTTAGCCCCGATATACCGGACACAAAACCGACAACCGGCAACCGAAAACTGACAACTGTAGTCGCTATGGTCGGGGACGGCATCAATGACGCGCCGGCGCTGGCGCAGGCGGATGTGGGGATTGCTATCGGCAGCGGGACGGATGTCGCTATTGAAAGCGCCGGCATCGTGCTGATGCGCTCCGATTTAATGGACGTTGCCACAGCCATCAACCTCAGCAAGCGGACGATTCGCAACATCAAGCAGAACCTCTTCTGGGCATTCGGCTACAATGTGCTGGGCATTCCCGTTGCCGCGGGCCTGCTCTATCTGTTCGGCGGGCCGCTTCTCAACCCGATTTTCGCCGCCGCCGCGATGAGCATGAGCTCAGTTTCGGTATTAACCAACGCGCTGCGGCTTAAAAGGTTTAAGGCGTGAACAAAATATCTTTTTTAGGAGTGTATAAGATGAAGATTACGTTAAATTGTATGAAAATAGCGGCTGCGCTTATCGCGCTGTCCGCCGCGGCTTCCTGCGCGAAGCTCGATGTGGTTGGAACGGGGAGCGTCCGCTCCTTTGAGAAACTGCTCCAGCGCGTCCCGCAGCTTGTATCGGCTGATGATATGAACGGCGGCTTGAGATCGGCTGACGATATGAACGGCGGTTGGAGTCTTGCCGCGCCGGACAGCACGGCGCGCTTTGTGTGGAGCAAGAACTATGCCCAAAGCCCCCTCCACGATGTGATGCTGGAGTTCGACGCCGCCCCGTTTATCGCCGCCGGCCTTGACCCCGCCAAGCTCCCCGTACAATTTTCCTATTACGAAGGCAAGCTGATGACCGGCGCCAAGCTCGGCGGCGAAGAGATCACATATTCCGGCGATGATGTTACGCCGCTTGCCTCTTATGAAGCGCTCGTCAGGCTGAAGAGAAAGGCCGTCGGCTATCACGGGGCGCTTGACCATTACGGCATCAATCTGGGAAACGGCAATTTGTTTGAATGGGCGAAGGACATGGATACCAACGATAAAGACATCGTGTTTGTGCTTGACCCCGCGCCGTTTATCGCCGCCGGCACAGACGTCTCAAAGATAGCGGGCTGGATTTTTACCAAAGTTACCGTAGACGATGAAAACGGCAAACCAATTCAAGTTGACAAAATAGTAAAACCGTTCGATTTATAACACGCGGCACAAGCACACGGACATGGATGCGCGCTTGTGCCGGCAATAGAGATGTGGTTTTGCCGGCAACAGAATTTTAACCGCCGGTAATAGAGATGATTTTGCTGGCAAAGAAAATTTTATCGCCGGCAATGGTGATGATTTTGCCGGCAATGGAAGTCTTATCGCCGGCAATGGTGATGATTTTGCTGGCAACGGAAGTTTTATCGCCGGCAATGGTGATGGTTTTGCTGGCAAAGAAAATTTTATTGCCGGCAATGGTGATGGTTTTGCTGGCAAAGAAAGTTTTATCATCGGCGAAGACGCTGCCGCTCCCTGTCTGCTGTCTGTGTGTGAAAAGAACAATAAGACGGCATGATTGCCGCGCCGGTCTGCTTACTGCAAGCATGAGTTAATCGGCGTTATCTTATACCTTGACGAAGGTTACGCCGGCGTTATGAAGCGATGTATATGCCTTTTTTGCAGAATCAGCAGGAATATTTACCGCGCGCACGGCGTTTTCCAGCACAAAAACACGGTACCCAAGCGCGTTGGCATCCTGCGCGCTGTAAAAAACACAATAATCAAGGGCAAGCCCGCCAAGATAAATGTCCTTTACGCCCAGTACGTCAAGAAAGCCGGCGAGTCCTGTTGCGGTTTTCTGGTCATTTTCAAAAAAGGCGGAATACGAATCAAGATTCACGCGAAATCCTTTGCGTAAGATAAGGGTAACCGGTTCAATATCCAGCGCGCTGTGAAGGAGCGCGCCATGACTTCCCCATACGCAATGAGCAGGCCACAGCCCGCCTTGTTCACTAAAAGAAGAATGAAGGGGCGGATGCCAATCCTGCGTTGCAATAACCGGCGCGCCATGAAACGCAAAAGCCTTCGCAAACTCATTTAACGGCTCAATAACCGCATCTCCGTCAAAAACAGCAAGCGTTCCGCCGGGACAAAAATCATTTTGAACATCAACCATGATAAGCGCCGCACAAGAATAATCAATTTCCATATCGCTGCCTCTCTCGCTGTCAGCCAGCATAGCGGCTTCCGCTCTAAAAGTCTACACAGCAGAGCAAGTCGCCTTTAAGATCGAGGTAGAGTGCGTCTTTTATGCCGATAAATCGCTTGAAAGAATACATATACGGGAAAAAATTGATGTGCAGATCTACCGTGTACCGGTACTCCCGCTGGCGTGGAACAACGATTATCAGCCGCTTTCGCGTTACACGAATTAATTCCGCAAGAGCCTTGTGCGGTTCGCGGATATGCTCCAGAGCGTGTGTGCAAATGACCACATCAAATGAATCATCGCAAAACGGCAGTGCAGTTATATCAGCCTGCCTGATTTCAAACGGAACAGAACTTGCAGACGGAGCTATATCAACGCCGGTACAGACTACAGCAGGACTTGCATCCAGTATTTTGTTCAGCAAATATCCTCTGCCGCACGCGGCATCAAGAATATGCCCCCCCCCCGCGTTAATGGCGTAATAATCCTGAACATTTTGAACTATCCATTGCAGGCACTGTTTATTGCAGTCAGTATAGCGATTAGAATTGATAGGAACGGCAACTATCGCTCTATAA
Organism: Spirochaetaceae bacterium; assembly: GCA_031280035.1. Classification (GTDB taxonomy): domain Bacteria; phylum Spirochaetota; class Spirochaetia; order Treponematales; family Breznakiellaceae; genus JAIRPU01. Next base: position 10,749 of record JAITHJ010000010.1, read on the forward strand.
TACTGCGCCAATTCTTCATCGCTCATAAAAGGAAATTTTTCTTTGAAGTCAAGCAAATATTTTGTCTTATCTCCATAGGCGATCTTCATAAATGGCCTCATGAACCACGCGCAATCCCTCAATACCGGCGGAATTAAATTATCAAGAATATAATTGGCAATCAATGTAACATTACGGTCTAGCAGCATTGTTGTATCCTATTTCGTTATTAAATGACTTTTTTTGTCAAAGTAAGCTGGTTCTTGCCATCAATTCTTTTATAATCAACACTATCCATCCATTTTTTCATAATCAAGATGCCAAAACCACCGGCTTCCCGTTCGTTAAGCGAAGCAGAAACTTCAGGCGTTTTGTACGTCAGTGGATTGAATTCAATACCACTATCTTCAAACCGGATAACAAGAATAGAATCCTTTGTTCCAACAAAAACAGTAACGTTGCTATCGCCGTTTTGCGCATAAGCGTATTCACAGATATTTACAAATACCTCTTCAGTAACAACAGCAAGCTGGCTGCAAGCTTTAGTAGTACATTGAATATTATCCAAAATAACGCTAAGCCAATCCTGAAGTTTATCAAGATCATCTATTTTAGCGGACAACTCAATCCTCTCTTTAAATACAAAAGATATCTCTTCCATAAAAATGTCCTTCTTAAAACTGGATTAGTTCTCAATAGTAAAAATATTATTAAGACCTGTTATTTCAAATACATCCATAACCTCTCTTCTAACGTTACGAATTACAAATGCTCCCTCCGCAGAAAATTTTTTCTTTGCACAAAGCAATACTCGCAACCCCGCGGACGCCAAAAAACTAATGTCCTTAAAATCCAAAACTAATTTACTGGCAGCTCCAACAACAGATTCAATGCACTGATTTAAATCTTGCGTTGCTGCAGCAGTCAGCTTCCCATTCAGTTGTAACGTTACTTCATCTCCGGCTTGTATCTTTTCAATTTTCATCCGAATTCCTTTGCGATTTACGCTTTATTTTATAATTTTTTTATAATTTGTCAAGATTAAATCTTATACACGCCGATACAGGCAAAATAAAACCCGCTTTGTTTAAAGACATATCCGTTGCGCCGTTAACATGAAAATCCACCGCAAATCCAGGACAAACATCTATTGCTAACGCAATCAGTGATTTTGGAAAAAAACACACGCCAAAAAGACCTGTTGCGTTAAATAAAAAATCAAAAAAATCATAAATTCCAAGAGATCCTGAAACACCGGCTCTTAATCCGATAAATTTTGTGTCTAATGTAACGTATAAATTGTCTTTAATGCCGAACATAAATTTTTGATAATCCTTAAGAGAAGAATTACCATTGTTTTTTACTTCGTTATACTGGTCAGAAAGCGTCATACTGCCAAATGAAAGCAACGAATCATTCTGTATAAAAGGATTGAACAACTGAAGATTAAAACCAATATTATAATTCCAATAATCACGTACATAATAATCGTCTTCTTTGGTGATATATTTTCCAATGTTCGGCTTAAAATAACCAGTATCAGCGCCAAACAACACCATATTTTGAGAAAAAGAATACGGAATAATCATCATGCCCATGACAAATACAAACATAAATTTTTTCATAATTTCACCTTATTAAAACTTCTATTTCTTTTCTACTATCATACCATCGGACACTTTAAGAACCGGCCAGTTGTTTGACATATACCATGTATCGGATGACGGAACAGGTACATTGAACTCAATTTGGACAAAATACGTGTATTTACCAGCCTCATCTTCAAGATGAACAGGAATATACCTATTACCCTTATCATCTGCAACATAATCTCTTTGTAAATATAAGTCAAATATAGCCCACGCATTATCAAACATGACGGTTGCGCCCGGTTCGGTATCACGTGAAGTACGATAAAATTTAAAAGAAAGTTTGCCGTCAGCAGGGTCTCCCTGAAAAATATCCTGTTTTTCATTCATATAAGTACTTATCATACGCGGCGGTTTGTTTTCACAGGTAATCTCAAGATACCTAAACCGGTTTATGGCTAAAAGCTGACGTCTGCTGCCAGCAAGCTGTTCCTGAATCTCAACAGGAGCCTGATGAAGTTTCCACAAAAGCGGTTTTTGCTGATTAATAACAGCTCCGGTAATCTGCCAAATCGTCTTTGCCCAATTTTGAATTAAAGACCCCTTAAAAAGATTGTGATACATAGCCGTCTTGAGCGGATTTTCTTCTGTTTCTTCGGAACAGCCTGCGCCAAGAGCATCAAAAAGGGAATAAATTTCTTGAACATTATCGACCGTCAAAGCTGTATTAACAGGAGAATCGGAACAAAGCGGATATGCCTTATATTGATCGCCACTCATCATCAATTTTTCAATATTCATTTTGTCGAAATCTCTTGATAAAATCGTAACACCGTCTATAATAAAGCTATTCCACCATCCAATACTAATATCTTCATTGTTTGAATAGACGGCAAAATACAAACTTTTTAGCTCATCTTCAGGAACACTGCGTAAAATCGTAAAGGCCTCAAATGGATCGGCGGGCAGCGCTGCCCATGCGGCAAACATTTTTTCACTCTCGGCGCTCAAGAGTTGATTAAGAAAGCCCAATTTATCATTCAATACCGCAAGATACTTGTTTTTCTTTTCAAGCAGCGCGGGAGACAATACTGAATCATCAACATGGCTGACAAATTCTATGCACTTTAAATATACCGAAAGTAAGACAGAATTAATCTGAAATGATTTGTATTCAGACGAACGATACTTAAACGAATCCCATCTTTCTGCAGAGACATATACTTTATCAGGATAACTGCCCCAATAAGAAATATAACTTAAAAGATAGTCTGTAAATGGCTGCGGCTGATATATTCGTTTATCCAGACTTCGCAAAAACGCCGGAAGTTTTTGCGGATCGCCGCCCGGATTAAAAAGAGCGGCAAACTGCGCTACATCATCTATTATTTCTTTAACGCCCGGCGGATCATATCCCCTGTTATAATAGAAAGAGCCAAACAAGCTTTCTATAGCATTTCCTGAAAAAGCGAACAGATCGTTGTCTTTTGATTTGCTTTCAATAACTACGGCAATATTTCCTTCAAATGTATTAAGAAAAGCAAGAGATGTTGTAAAAATAATATATCTATTGTAATACGCCTGTGCAAGCAGCATAATACGGGCGTTTGAGATAAGCACAGCGACTTTTTCATTTTCAATATACGGTTTTACAAATACCTCAAAAGCGTCCACTGCCTCTTTAATATTGTTTTGTCCAGTTTGCCAATTTTCCTCAAAACCTGTATTTAAAACATCATGCCTTGGAATTGGAATGTTTGACGCAAGATTGACAATTCTTTCAACAGTAATAAAAAGTGACGGGGAATCTGGCTTTCCTTCCAATTTGCTGACAAAAAACTCATTGCCTTGAAGAGCGCGCGCACGTTTGCGTATATCAGCAACATCTTCATTTAGATTACCGTTGAACGCTTTATCCTCAGCGATAACTCCTGCAATCGCTTCGCTGCCCTTTGATTTAAGCTCTCTTTTTACAAATTCTATATCGGCCTCAAACAGCTGTGTATATTCTTTTACGGCATAACTTATTATCATATCATTAAACAAATAATCGTTAATAAGATTATTGCCAAACGCATCTTGTACATTTTTCTTCAACGTTACGCCGGGCAGTCCGCCAGAACCGCCCTTTGAACCGCTGGAAATTTGTATTGAAGGCAGATTTACTTCAAAACCAAGCGGAATATGCGCAGCCTGCAAAAGAATACGGATTTCTTCAAAGATAGAACGTCCGCGTGCAATAAGATTTTGTTGTGTATCTACAATTTTTTTCCATTCATGTACAGCCGCTTCCACGCCTTCCAGCGAAGATACGTTATGTACACGGTTAAGCGCACCGGTAATCAGTGTATAGTTTATTGTTATCTCTTCTGAAATAAAAACAAGAGTCCGAAGACGCTCATAAACTGAATTGGGGTAAACTTGCTTTCTTTTCCATGCAGAAAGTATTGTATTCAAAGCCGCCTGCTTTGCCTGTACATAATTCTGAGAATAGATATAATCTATATCCATTTGCGGCACAGAATAATTATCGTATTTTGGTTTGTAACTGTTCAATAATTCCATTGTATCATTTGATATTTCAGGCATCAATGAACGAATAATAGGCTCAAGCTTAAAACGCGGGCCGGAAAAAAACTGATAAAAATCAACGCCGTCAAGACTGTCAAGTGCAACAAATGAAACAATTACGCCGCGTGTTTCGGTATCAAGAATTTGTTTATCAACTTCATCTATAAGTTTGTATCCTATGTTTTTAATTGCGGGAATTCGAACCATGCTTTTATGAAGCTGATTCGCTATAAACGCTTTTTCCCTGTAACCAAGATGTTTGTCAAAGCCGGAAACAATCTTTTCAGAAAGAATAAATCCTGGCGGAAGTGATACTTTTAAATCACGATATGCAACTACATCATGATAAACTTGAAGACGCGATGCAAGAATATCGTCTGACAAAGGTTCTGTATCCAGTACAAAACGGCCAAACGAATCTTTTTTTATCAACGGAGACCGGCTAAAATCAACTTCTTTTAAAATAGAATCAAGCCACTCATAGTACGACTCAATCTGCATAAAAGAAACGCGCACATGCTCAGATCTAAAGAGCGCGCTGAACAGCCACAAAGAACCAAGCGAAAGCATCGCAACGCACATAAGATACTGCGGAACATGACGGCGTATCGCCGCTCGTCTGATGAATCCGGCGTGAGGCGAAACAACAAATATTTTCCTGTGCAGCAACTCGCGTATAAAATATCCCCGCAGTACGCTTGTTTTCTTGATATACGGCGCAAGCAAATTTCGGGCGGAATTAAAAGCGACAATAGCCGTTGAAACAGGCTGGATGTCTGCGTTGGCAAGAAGCGGCTGTTCTTCGGCCTTTTTAAGGGGAAAAGAAACTGTAGGAATTAACACCTCGTCCGTGTTTTGACTGGCAAGCGCGGCAATACTCGGACAAAAGGAAAATCCCATATCTTTAGCGGAAGTAAAATAAACGCCCTCAAAAAAAGTGTTTTTTGTACCGTGAAAGTTATTTTCACCAAAAAGTATTTCCAAATATATTTTAAGATTTTTATAAAGAGATGCAAAATTATCGGGAAAAAACCAAATTTTTCCTGACACATCCATACGGTTTTGCGCCATTTCAGTTCCACCGTCGTCCTGAGGAAACAACAGTTGTTTAGCGCCTGAACGCAGCCGTTCATAAAGCTTATCCCAAAATTCCCTGAATGTTTCTTCATTAAACCACGCTATATTACTTTCAAAACCAAGAATTTGATGTCTTAAATCTTCATTAAACGCCTTAACATACTCCTGAAATCCGCTTACCATATCAAGCTTTGTAATTACAATATAGCACGGCAGCCGTAAACCGCTCTGTTGCAGCAGTTTTCCCAGTTCATTGGCGATTAGAATCGCTTTTTTTGAAGAAAGATTGTCATCGTCAGCAAGCAAAGCATCCGCCGGAATCGTTATAATAACGCCGTCAAGCGCACCGCGCCGCCGTTTCCGGCAAAGCTGCCGGACAATATAACTCCACTCTGCACTGGAACCGTCAAGCCACCGGTCAAAAAATATCTTTCCGCTTATATCGCAGATTACCGCTTTAGTTCCAAGCCACATTCGTACAGGAAGACTTATCTTTGGGTCTTCCATTGGATTTGATTCCTCCGTAGATGGAACAAGCTCAAGTTCGCTTGCCTCAAGCAAGGTAGATTTTCCTGAGCGCGGCTCGCCTAAAATTGCATACCACGGAAGAACAGAATAACCTTGAACGCTTTTTGAGGTCTTGAGAAATCCTTCTTTAAGCAATTCATTTATTCTAACAATATTGTCAGAAAGCTCTTCTTTTGCTTTGTTATGTTCATCGCCGCCTTTTACAAGCTGGGAAAGATGCCGCCATGTAAAAAGGTCCTTAATAATATCACGGGTTTCTTTTTTCTTGATGCTTTTTAGCCTGAGTTTCCTAATTAAAGGAATCACCAAAAACAAAACGGCAAGCAGAACTCCTAAAACAACTACTACAGGTCCCCATTGTCCATTCAGCATCGATAATACAAACGCCGGCATTATTTTTTCCTTTGTGAATCACGCTGAAATTCAAGCGTCGGACGCGAATCATCCGCAGTTTTATCCAAAACGCTTTGATAGCGTCTTGTATTACTAATAAAAGAAATAAGATTTATCATAAAACAAATTACCATAAATATCGCGCTTGCGATGAGGGCGTTACGAACCGTAAATCTGCGCTGCCGTGTAAAAAAATGTTTTTTGGGAGGGGGATCTAAAACCGGTTCGGAATAAATGTCAAAATCGGCCTTCTGCCTGCACTGCAGCATACATTGGCTGACATATCCGCGATCGTAGCGATAAGCGCCGTCAAACCCAAGACCGAGCATTATATAGAAAAGCGCCGATGAATTATGCAAATCAGGCTGTTCCAGCGTCTCGGTTAACAGGTTAAAAAATTTCTCATCGCCGGAAAGTTCTTGATAGTTACGCGAAAGCTCGCGCCATTCTTCTCTAAACGGAAACCGGCCTTCCTTAACCATATAATCTATGAAGAATACCAGTGGTTTTTCTATCCATGCATATTCCTGCGCAAGAACCGGATCAAGTTCGGCCTTTTGTTTTGCGCTGTCGAGAAGCGCCGTAATATCCTGTTGAAATTTATCTTTTTCTATTTCATTGGTAATGGATGCAAGCTGCCAATAATTGCAAATACATAAAAAAACCGGATTACACAGCTTTTCAAGCTCGGTCATGCGCTCCATTATTATTTATCTCCAATAGTCAAATAAAGCGAAAGCTGAACATTAGGGAACAGCGACTTAACATAGTCAACGACAATGCCTCGCTCATCGGTTATTTCACGCCAGACTCTGGCCGATTCAACAATATCAAGCTTAAACCAAATTGTTTTGTTAAGAATAGGCAGAAAGCGCGGCGGGTATGGCTCTTCAGTTAGTTTAATGCCGCGTATACGCTGCTGTTTTGACTGTGGATTTATAAATTTGAACGTATCGCCTTCCTCAACAGATTTTACAACCGTTTCTTTCTTGCCGTCGCTTGTAACGGCAAGATAAGCGTCTTTTGCACGGAACGATTCTTCTGGAGTAATCGGCGTATAAAGATACATTCCGTCTTCTAAAGGATTGAAATTAAGCCTGATATAATCAGCGCTGCCCTCTTGTAAAATAAATGAGCGAATATCTTTTATAATCTCAAAAAATTGAGGAGCGCTGTCATCGTGATTATATCTTAATATAGAACGAATACTATTAAACGGATCATACGACATAAGCTCAGAAAGCAAGGACGTAAGTTCCATATACATTTGGAAAGGCGTTGCGTTTTTTGCGGCAAGTAAAGATGAAAGACGCATTTCATAGACGTTAAGCGTTTTCAGCCGCAGTATTGTATAAGCATTATAGCCGGAAAGATTTTCATTGGTAAAATTACCTACCGTCAGAATATCCAGCGCTTTATCACGGCAGCGCCGTATATCAACAACCAAGCCTTGAATTAGGCCAAAAAGCACGCTGTCAGCAGTAAGCACTATAAACGGCGGAAAATATCTTTTATTCACTTCCAGCGCGCGCGAGGTTTTGTCATGACTGAGTACGGAAAGTTTTAAGACCGGAAGGATTTGTGCATTCTTATTATCATCAAAATTTGTACGAAGCTGAACATTCATCCTCCGCGTTATTAGCGTGATTTCATTGTCTCCTGAATTTTCATCACGAACCTGTCTTTTTCGTACAACAAAACGCCGTTTATCTGTCCCGTCGCTGCCTTCACAAAGATTCGCCTCAAACTCCGACCATAGCGGAAGAGCAATGTACACGGTAATCTCATTTGGATTTTGTGCAAGCACCTCAGTCAGATCAAGAGGCGACAGCAAACAATTGCCCGGCATTGAAAGTGGAGTTCCATCTCCCAGCACGGCGGAAAACTGCCTTACAACAACTCGTCCCGAAGCAAGCGCATCGGAGTCAATTTCAAAATTAATAAGTCCCCACGGGTAAGGCAGTGAAAAAGCACGGTTATTCTTGATGTAGTCCATACTTTGTCTCTGAAGATATTGAAAATGATGCGGCTGTAAAAACTGACCATTGTTCCAGTGTAATAATTCTTCAAAATGCATTAGCGACTTCTCCTGCGGGGTTCAACCCATTGTTCAACTTCCTGTGTTTTGTTTTTTGACTTTGATTTTGACTTTGATGATTTTAAGCTTGAAACCTGTATAATTTTCTGCGGTTCAACCAAAACATACAAAGATCTTGCCAAAATATAACTTTTCTTCATTTTTACAACAAGCAGTCTTGGATCAGCATCAGGATTTGTACCTGAAGTATACGGCAAACTTGCTATAACAAGTATATGTGTTGGTTCTTTAAGCTGCCATTTATACCAGATTGGCGCGCGAGACGGCAAAACAAAGGTGGCCTGATTCTCACGAAAAAAAAAGCACGTTTGAGTCTGGCAACGGCTTCGTATCGAACTGCCCGGCGCAAAATATTTCTCTATGCCGGCCTGCTTAACCTCTCCGGCCTCGCTTTCCGTTATCGCTGCAATATCGACCTCAATTGTGGGATATTCGGTAAATCTCTCCTGCAGCTCCGGAGAAAATTCCACCACAATCTTGTATTGCGTTACACAACCGGAGAGAAAAATACCGGCAAATACGGCTAAGACAGGAGAAATTCCCGCAAGTCGTTTAAAGCAACAGAAAATTTTTACTGTAAAACCCATAACTATTCCGCCTTATTCTCCTTAAACAATAGCTGATTCAAGCCCTTGTCTACAAGACCCCTGCACAATCCTTTTATCTTGTCATTTCGCTTTCTTTTCCTCAAATGAATAAGTAAACGTCTGACCATGCACACCAATGACTACTTTTGTAAATTTCTTTCCTTCAAGCGTATTTTGTAAAAATTCCGCGCTTATTTCTGGAAGCAGACTGTTGCCGATAACAGCATCGATAAGACGTGCGCCGGAAGCGGCGTTATCACAGCGGCGGATAATTTCATCTTTCACTGCGCCGTCAACTTTAAGCTCCGCGCCATAGTTTTCCATGACCCGTTTCTGTATCTTGCCAAGCTTTAAATCGATGATACGGCAAAGAGCCTCTTTGCCCAGCGGATAATAAGGAACAATTTGTAGACGGCCAAGCAAAGCCGCAGGAAACACCCGCATCATGTCTTCCCGTATAGCCGCTTCCAGAACCGGTGTATCAGGAAATTCCTGGCTCTCCGCGCAAAGCCGTTCAATGGTTTGATCTCCAACATTCGTTGTTAAAAGAATAATTGTGTTACGGAAATTTACAAGCCGGCCTGCACCATCTTCCATTTGTCCTTTATCAAAAACTTGAAAGAAAATTTCATGAACATCAGGATGAGCCTTTTCAACTTCGTCAAGCAGCACAACGCTGTACGGCTTGCGGCGGACAGCCTCAGTAAGAACGCCGCCTTCGCCATAACCGACATACCCCGGAGGAGCGCCCTTCAATGTAGACACCGTATGCGCTTCTTGAAATTCGCTCATATTGATTGTGATTATCTGTTCCTCGCTGCCGTAAATTTGTTCGGCAAGAGCGAGCGCTGTTTCAGTCTTGCCAACTCCAGACGGCCCGGCCAGCATTATAACCGCTGTCGGCTTATTTGGGTCAGACAGAGACGCCCTCGCGGTTAATACACGCTTGGCGATCAGTTTCAGTCCGTGATCCTGTCCAATTACACGGCGGCAAAGTTCTTCATCAAGCGAAAGAATCGATTTAATTTCATCTTTTACCATTCTGCCAAGCGGTATGCCTGTCCACTCTGAAATAACGGCGGATACCGCCTGTGTATCAACCTGCGGCAGCACCATCGGATGTTCACCCTGAAATTCGGCAAGCGTATGGCGTTTTTCTTCAAGCTCAGCCTTATATTTAGTATCAATCTTGTCAGAATCTTTGTCTGCGGCGGCCTTACCCGCAGAGCCGCTGCTTTGATCTTTTATCTTTGCATAAAGCGAAAGAATTTCAGCGACCATTTTCTTCTCTTTTTCGAACCGGTCATTAATTTCCGCGCGGTTTTTCTGTTCGGCTTCAAGCTCGTTCTTGAGCGCGGCGATTTTTTCAGCGTGATTTGCGCCGCATAATTCTTCACGTTTCAAAATATCTATCTCAAGCTCAAGCGCTTCAACACGCCGGCGTGAATATTCAAGCTCAGGAGGCTCGGCATTTTGACTAAGATTTACTTTTGCGCAGGCAGTATCAAGAATACTCACCGACTTATCGGGAAGTTGGCGGGCAGGCAGATAACGGCGTGAAAGTTTTACCGAAGCGATGAGGGCTTCGTCCATGACGGTAACGCCATGATGTTTTTCGAGCATTGTTACCATACCGCGCATCATTCGAGCGCCTTTTTCATCGTCCGGTTCTTCTACAATGATATTCTGGAAACGCCGCGTCAGCGCAGGGTCTTTTTCAAAATACTTTATATACTCTTGATACGTTGTTGCGGCAATACAACGGAGTTTTCCACGAGCCAGCGCGGGTTTCAACAAATTGGCGGCGTCATTTTGTCCGGCCTGCCCGCCCGCCCCGATCATTGTATGCGCTTCGTCAATGAACAGAATGATTGGCGTCTCCGAACTTTGTACGTCTTCAATAACCTGTTTCAATCTGTTTTCAAATTCGCCTTTCATACTGGCCCCCGCTTGCAAAAGTCCCATATCAAGCGAAAGCAGACGGCTGCCTTTCAGAGACGGCGGCACGTCACCGGAAGCAAGCCGCTGGGCAAAGCCTTCAACAACGGCGGTCTTACCAACGCCCGCATCTCCGGTAAGGATTGGATTATTCTGACGACGGCGCAGCAAGACATCAATAACTTTTCGAATTTCTTCATCACGTCCGACTATCGGATCACTGCGTCCAGCGGCGGCTTCTGCGGTCATATCCAGCGTATATTGCTTTAGGGCTTCACCCTTACCCATTGCGCCGCCGCTCAAGAGAGCGCCGGCCTGACCTGTAGCCGTTGTTTCGCCCGCCGGCGCGGCAACGGATGTTTCTGAAGAATTTTTTACGATTTCAGTAAATTTTTCAGCAAGCAAATCGCCGTTTACTTTAATGAATTCGCCGCTCATATCGTGAAGCAGACGGGCAAATTCCGGCGATTGCTTAAGAGCGCAGAGCAGATGGCCCGTTCTGATAGCTCCTTCGTTAAACACAATTGATGAAATCATCCATGCTTCTTTAATTGCAAGCTGAATTGTATCAGAAAAATCCGAAATAGAAGCTGATCCCCTAGGCAGGGCATCCATAGCCGCTATCATATCTTTAGCGAGTTTTGCTTCATCAAGCTCAAAATGCCTGACAGCTTCATGCCAGTCAGTCCGCTCACCCAAAATGATCTGATTAACCCAATGAGTTAATTCAATATAAGGATTTCCCCGCGTTTTGCAGAGAATCGTCGCGCTTTCCAGTGCCTGATACGCTTTTGCGTCAAGCTTGGAAAAAAGTTGAATCCGTTTTAATTTTGCCATGCTTTTGCCCCTTTATGTTCTCTTTGTTTAAGCCGTCCTGCAGCTATTGTCAACGTTACTTCATCTTCGTCAGGATTTCCAATCCAACAGTTATATCCAAGCTGAGGAGATTCCCAACGAATTTCTTCCAAATCAAATCCAAGCTGTGCAAGCGGGATTGTCTGGCTCAATACGGAAAAAACCACAACGTAATCCAGCGGTCTATCCAGAAATAGTGCAACAGTATTGGTAAGCAAAGTAAAACCGCTCTGACCGGCCATAAATTCGTGGTATTCATCAAAAGAAAGCGGCCCAATACGTATCTCGAATTTTCCGGTAATACTCATATATGTCCGGCCAATTTGTAAATTAACGCCAATTTGAGAATTCTGCACACCAAGAATTGCGTAACAATACGCAGGAATATCGCAAGACGCAGGGATAAATTCCCTTACTTCAATATTAAACTTAAAAGTCCGGCGCAATACATCTTCAAGTCCCCAGCGGTTTTTTACGGCAAATGAAAAATGCTGGGCGGAATTCAGGGAAATTCGCTCAATTTGGTCTCTTAAAGTCATTATATTGGGGGGCAATCCAGAAAGACTTTTGATAATATTGGAAAATACATCGTCGTCTTTACGATCAAAACTTATTGCCTGTTGATTGGCTGCGTAAGCGCGATAGTAGAAAGAAAGAAACCGGTGATGAATTATATCAAGAAACCGCCGCCATGTATTATCAAAATAGTTGTGAGATCGTCTAAAAACATAGTTTGTAAATTCCAGCGGCATTGGGCCGTCTACGCCCATAAGTCCAAAAAAATAGACAATAATCGTAGAATCCACCTGAGCGTGCCGGCCGCCCTCAATAATTTCGGCAATGTCAGACGCAGGAAAATTCAAATACGGCGCCTGTCCAAATCTAACGTTTTCCTGAGCAGGTTTTTTCCCGTATCCCATACGAGGATTATTCCGGTTTGCGTTTTCAAGTTTTCTCACAAAACCCCAGAAATCAGGAACAGAGATATTATTGCGAAGATTTCTTGCGGCTTTTTTTATTACGCTTCTGATGTTTTCCATACCGCAATTTTTCCTGACTGAATTGTATTAAAACTTATTTCCAAAAACGTATTGACCGGAGTAAACGACATCAATATCTCCATCAAAATGCGGGCAAAAGTATAATACCCCATGCCTGCATAAGCCGTTTCGTTCATCGTAAGCTGTACTTTCCAGCCCCATTCATAAAAAACCGTTCCATTCATAATAAATCTGAACGTGGAGCTCTCACTGCGCAAATCAACAATGCCGTCTATCATGCGCTCCATTTCTTCCGCCGGCCTTATCGGATATGAACGCAGCGCTGTTTTAAAGAATTCCAGCGGGCGGGTTCCTTCTTGCCATAATAACGCTGAAAGATTCAGTACAATATGCGACAGCCGCACAAAATCTCCATAATTCCCCTTTTCAATCAAAGGAAAGGCGGGCCGTGTGGGAAGCGCAGTAAAAAACGCCCGCTGTACCATTGATGACGGCGATGAAAATTCGGCGGAACTCTGCAAAAGCAGCGGCAAATCGCGGTTTGTTACGAGAAGATCGGCGGCAAACTGATAAGCCGATGGAGATGAATCAGATTCATCGGAAGCAAACGATACAAAAACTTCCGTTCCTTCATAAGTACTGCGTGCGATAGAATGTCTTGTCATAAGTTTTTTACGGCGCTTAACACTGAAGAAATTTCGTTTGTTTTTGCTTCCTGCCGCCGTTTCGTCATAAAAATTAACGGCGCTGAATATCAGTTCATTGCGTTCATTAAAAAAATCGATGTTTTTTATGGCGACAACTTCATAATCACGCATTGCCGTACGGTCAGGTACAACATGAAATTCACAGGCATCCTGTCCCATAGTTACACGGTCTGAACGTTTAGAAAATACATTCAACACAGGAACGCAATTCAGCATTAACGACGAATTTTTGATATTTGCCGCAAGAGCCTGTTCGCGCCTCTTAAATGTAATAATCAAATCTAACTGCGGGTTTCTTGTTCGTACGGCGGAAGCAAGTCCTCGTATCAAAAAGAATTTGAAAAAATCAGGGTACGTAAGAAAATTTTGAAGGATTCGCAGACCGCGCGTGTTGGATTTTACTGCAACATTAAAAAGTTTTTCACCTGTCATCACCGGCACAGAAAAATTTACGCCTGAAAGCAGGCTATATTCATCACTTCCCGGACTTGAAGTATAAACGCCTACAACATCATGAATAAGAAGACGCATCAACAAAGAGACATCGGCTTCAGAAAGATTGATAAAAACCTGAACGTCATTGGCAAACAATATACCGTCTCTTCCCGCGCCGGAAAACCGGATACGCAGAGCCGATTCCGCAACGTTATTTTTAATACCCATAGCCGCAACATCATTTATATACTCCGCGCGGGCTATCGTAAACGGCGCAAGCGGCGTGTCCTCAGCGCATGAAAACCGGCATGGCGTATTAATTCCGTGAATTGTTGTTTCAAAAAGAGTACCGGCTTTTAGTTTTCCGCCGAATTTAAAACTTTCATCATTCAAGTTAAGCGCTAAATTCAGCACTGCGCCTGCCGGAATTGGATAAAGAGAACTTGGCGAAATTGAATTCAGCACTGCTTCCAGAAAGGTGTAGTAACCTTCGTCAAGTTTTTTTTCGACTTTTGCTGACAAAAACGCCGTTCCTTCAAGCAGACGCTCAATATACGGATCTTGGCAATCAAATTCAGAAAGCAAAAGCCGGCGGGCGATCTTGGGAAATTCGGCGGCGAATTCAGCGGAAAGACCTCTGATATAGTTAAGATTGTCCCGGTAGTAATCCAGTAAATCCACGCGGCGCTCCTAGTTGTTTTCCATTCGCAGCTCGGCGTTTCCCGATTCGAGGTTGAGTTTTGAAACGAACAAAACCTCCTCATCGACCTCTTTTGAAACGATGACGCCGCCGATTTTGAATTCGATACTGCTTGAATCGCTGTTTTTGGTATCGATTTGTTCAATTGCAAGAGATTCGGCATGGAGTCGCGGCTCAAACAAGCTTATTTGCTTGACGATTTGAGCGCGCAGTTCCTCTCTTGACTGAGTAGAACTCTGCCGTCCGCAAAAATCAGCGATTCCATAGCCAAGTACGGAATTTTCAACTTCTTCATATCCCTTTAAATCTTTAAGTCCCGCATGGGAACGCGAATTAAAGAGCATATCTATATTCTCAAAAATATCTTCTTTGATTTGCCTTTCCGTTATGAGCGTCTCGGCGCGTTCTTTTTTTTCCGAAGGGTCGTTATCAGTGAGCCGTTTAAGCGCGTATGGTTTATAACGCGCGTCTTCTTTTGTAACGCCGTCATTGTTCTGTACAGGATACATATACTATTCTCCCTTATTTTACCAAAACCAAGGTGAAGCCAGTGAAAGACGCGCCGCAGGACTATTTTTTTGTGTTCACCAGTTTATCACCCATTTATATAGTACACAATAAACGAAACTACAGGATGTGTCAAGCGGGTATACGCGGGGCAATGAGGATGGGAAGACAGCGCGGGTACACCGGATACGCGGTAAAAAGCGGGGCTTTCAGTAAATCCTACAGGTTTCCAAATCCCGCAACCGCTCTTCATCAAGCTCAATGGCGAGGTTTTTCTCCTGAGACGGGATGACCAGACCTTTCGGCCCATTTCTTGCACGCCGAAGGTATTTTACATGGGTAAGAAACAAATCGCCCTTGCCGTACGCGCGGCCCTTTGAGTAAAAAAGAGCCAAATTACCCGCATCAAGTAAAATATTCAGCGGGATAGTCTTGCCCGCGCGCGCTTTTACAAATACGTATGACCCGGGAAAATCTCTTGTGTGCAGCCAGAGATCGTTGCCTTTTACATGCTTGCGTAAAAGTTCGTCATTTTCAGCGGCATCTCTGCCTACGGTTAAGAACCATTCTCCACGTTTAAAGAATATACCCGGACGCTGTTTCCCGGCAGATCTAAATGGCTTTGTAGAACGGCTTGTCTTGAGGAGTTTTTGCAGTTTAAGCGGATTTTTTTCCAATAAAAGTTCGTTAAGAACCGCCTGCTGATGATCTAATTTCGCTTCACATTCGATAATTTCACGCTGAACACGGGACAAACCATGTTTTGCCTTACGGTACTGTTCAAAATAATGAGCGGCATTGTCTTGCGGCCTTTTTTGGGGATCGAGTTTGATACGAATCATCGAACCGTCATTAAAAAAATCAGCGGTCTCAAGCCATTCAGAGCCGCCGGAACTATTTTGAATCGTGGCAAGGATGATTTCTCCGTATTCTTTAAGCCGGTCTGCTTCGAAATATTTCTTTTCTTTTTCTTTTAAGTGTTCAAGCGCCGCGCCAAGCCGCCCAATGCCGCCTTCAAAAAGCTTTACCGCCTGTGCGCGCAACGCTTCAAGCGAAAAAGCGCCGCCGCGCTCCGCATACCAGTCGTCTATCTTTTCGTTAAAAGATCCCCCGCCCGGTAATTCGCGGATCAAAAACTCGCATGAAGCCGAAGACGGGCGTGATTGAATCGGCGCGGCGGACGCGGGGACGCTTTGTCCGGCTTCCGGTACATAGTGTCCGCCGGAAACCTCGCCGCGCTTGGGCAGACGGCGCATCGCATCAATGACTATTCCTTCATCGCCAGTAAGAATTACATTTGCGGCATTCGACCAAAGCCGGACATAAAGTCTCAGCCTTTCATCGTTTCTACGCAGCCGGAAGCGAATAATACGGTCTGAACCAAGCTGAACAGCCTCTTCGATACGGGCATTGCATATTCTTGATTTCAAAAGTTCGGAAAAACGCAGAGGTTTCTCGCTTTTGGGCGCAGTGCGGCGCGTTGTATGCAAGCGGCAAACGCCCGGCGCGATTACAACAAGCAGATTTTGCGCTCCGTCTCTTCCATAAACCGAAAAACAAAGCGCATTATAATCGCTTTGAATTATTTTTTGTATCTGAGCGCCTTCAAGATGCAGTTCGCTGAGAACAAGATCGATTTCTTTCCAGTTAAGAGACATAACGGTTATCCGTCTGATACGATATATCACAAAACATCTGTTTTACATGCTTGAATAGCTCGATAAGCACCGGATCAAAACTTGTTCCCGCGCTGCCTATGATAACCCGCTCCGCAACAATGCGGCTTATTGCCCGCCGGTAGGGACGCGCCGATATTAAACCATCATAAACATCGATAATAGACATAACTCTACCAGGCAACGGTATTTCAGATTCTTTAAGACCCTGCGGATATCCGGTACCGTCCCATTTTTCATGATGAGATCCTGCAAATATTTTAGCGTATTGCAAAAATTGATTGCTTTTTGTCTGCTGTTCAATTTCTTTTATCGCGGCAACGCCGAATATTGTATGTTTTTTCATTAATTCAAATTCTTCATGTGAAAATTTTGCCGGTTTATTCAGCAAAATATCACTGATAGCGATTTTTCCAACATCATAAAGCTGAGCCGCTGGAATAAAATACTCCAAATTCCATTGAGAAACTTCGTCATAGTAAACGCCTTTTTCTATCATCATATCAACAAATATTTTAAGATACTTTTGAGTGCGTTTGATACGACCGTTATTTGCATCCTCACGAAATTCGACAAGCTCCGCCACAATACGAAGAATAGCGTTTTGCAGTTCACTAATTTCGGTATTTTTTTCATCAACAGCTTCCCGCAAATCAATGTTATGTTCTTTAAGCGCCTTGACCGCCTGATACATTGTAAGATGATTTTCGATGCGTTTCAAAAACAAGGGCGGCGAAAACGGCTTTGTAATATAGTCAATAGCTCCAAGTTTAAGCCCCTCAAGCTCACTATTCAAATCATCTTTTGCCGTAATAAAAATCACAGGAATACTGCCGATTGCATCATCCTCTTTTATTTGACTGAGTATTTCATAGCCGTTCATTCCGGGCATTGCGACATCAAGAAGAATTAAATCAGGACTTATATGAGGAAGCAGTTCAAAGAATGATACGGCTGAATCGGTGGTAAAGACCTCGTACTTTTCTTTGAGAATATTTTTTACAAACGTAAGATTAACCGCGTTATCGTCAACGACTACCAAAACAGGTTTTTGCATTATACTTTCCTTATTGTGGAGCTTCCATTGTCAAACAGCCGCTGCTGTCTATGTACCATGCCGTACCATCGCTTGGCGTTACGGCAAGCCGGAGATAATTGCCGGTAATCTGATTTGTTACGCCGGACAAAACGGATATTCCTGTGTTATACTCCGCCGGCGTTATTGTCGCCACCGGCACGGCTGCCGTAAGCGTCCTGTCAATTGTGATGGTTTTGCCGTTTGCTAGGTAGACATCGTTATTACCGGCCACCCGCGCGCTGCCGGACATCGTAAGAGATCCTCCGCCCATATATACGCCGCCGCCATCACTGCCGGCATTATTGTTATGGATGCTACCGTTTGTCAGCGTTAATTTTGTAGATGACGCCATAGCTATGCCGCCGCCGGAGCTGGCCTGATTATACCGTATTTCCGCGCCCGTTCCGCCTATAACCGCTTCCGCGCCGCTCTCAAGCAAAACAGCGCCCCCATTCCCCGTATTGGCATTGTTTTGCAAAATCGCTCCGTTCAGCAGGGTAAGTTTTGCACTGGAACCGCTCACATGAATGAGCCGCGCGCTGACAGTTATTCCAGTATTACTTACGCCGAAAGCCGGAAAAGGCGGGTTTGCGCCGCCTACCCACACCGCGCCTCCGTCCACGATAATGTTCTCCAGCACAAGCTGTCCATTCACCGTAAAAAGATCGCCGGTATTTCCTGCACGCTTGAGGACACGCGCCGGGCCCGTGGCAGAAACAAGCTTAATATGTTTAGCGGCCAGTATCGAGATGTTGCTTTCGGCTGCCATATCAATATCTGAAAGCACGGTAATCACATCCGGCGCGGCTGATGTTCCGTCCGCCATTGCAAAAGCATCTCTTAAGTCAGCGTAAGCAAGAACATCCGCGCCTTGTGTGCGCGTTGCCACTGCCGGAAACAGCGCCTTTTCCGATGAGACTGCCCAATAATTGCCGCCGGAAGGCGTTACCATGAATTTTTTATAGGCAGCGGTGTTGCTATTAGAAGTCAAAACCATGACACCGGTGTTGTACGTCTGAGGCGTTATTCTATAAAAGGATTCAAGGGGACTTGCCGGAGCGAAAGACGCAATTATTTTACTGTTATCAGATAAATAAATATCGTCGTTAAAGGCAATTTGCACTCTTTCAGAATCTAATTTCAGAGTGGATTCGTTTCCTGCGGAAGAACTTACCATAACACCGGCGCCAGATGCCGATACCACCGTATTTCCAGAAATAAGTCCGCTCGTAAAGCTGGCGTTACTGCCGAATTTTATATACAGACCGCCCCCGCCTTCACTTGCCGCATTACCGCTAAAGACTACAGACGAGAAGGCTACAGACGAGGAGTAAAGCGACATTCCTCCGCCAAATGTCTGCGATGTGTTATTGCGGATAATGCAATTAGCTATGGTATTAGGCGCTATTAAATTACTCACGTTAATGCCGCCGCCTTCATAGCCGTCATTATTTTCTATAACGCCGCCGGTTATTGTTACATTGGAATTAAGCGCATAAAGGCCGCCGCCATAATAGCCTGTATTATTCGTTATAGCGGCGCTGCCGGACATCTTAAATTCAGCATTCGAAATTAGAATGCCGCCGCCGCCTACAACCGTAGAGCCGGCTGCTGTTGTATTATTCTTAATAACGCCGCCCATGAAGATGAATTTTGTATTTGAAATAGTACCACCGTGGACAAAGACGCCGCCAGCCCCTGTGCCTTTTGATGTGGGTGAAGCGGAATTATTCATGATAACTCCGCCGGTCATGACAAATTGCGCGTTGGAGATAACATCTACGCCGGCGCCTGCGTCTATTACGCGGCCGCCGGTTATAACGCCGCCATTCATTGTAAAACAGCCTCTGTTCTTAACAACTGTGCCGCTGCCGCCATTCATTTTAAGCGTAAGGCCGCTTCCAAGCAATACATCGGCTCCGGCCTGAACAGTAAAAACATCACCGTTGCTTTGTATAACGCCGCCGCCGCCATATCCTTGAAATAACAGCTTCTTTCCATTTGGAATAGTTACGGCTTCTGTCAACGCGCCACTAATATTTATTCTTGCAACTGATTGGCCTGCCCCATTCATTACTATTAGAGCCTTGTCTACTGTCTTATACGGATTATCTATCTGACCATTACCGGTATTGTCATTGCCTGAAGCGGAGACATAAATGTTAGGAATAGATTCTGAGCTGACTTCAACCCTGAACGTGTTCTTTGTAACACCGTCTCTTGCGGTAACGGCAATCACAACAAGATAAAAGCCGGCTGTACCAGCGTTAATAGTTACCGCATTACTGGAAATAGACAAGGGTGTTTCAATACCGTTATGAAAATACTCCGCCGTTATATCTTGTCCTTGAATACCGGAAAAGCTAATAGTATAATTTGACAAAGAACTGCTGGAATGGTAAAGAAACGGATCTGTGGCATCTGGAGTTAAATCAGAAAGAGTTAATATCGCATTTGAAAAATCAAAATCTGTCTCCCAAAACGTAAGCTTATCTACCAAGCTGCCGTCCGATGGATTAACCCATTTCCCGCTTACAAGATTCCCCCGCACAATAATCGACTCAAACTGAGTTTTTGCCGTACTGCCGTCTTTTCTGTAAAACGTCATTTTGAAAAAATACGCGCCCGCCGCAACCTGAGATTTTGCAAACTGTATTTCGGAATACCCTTCAGAAGGCTCCGGAATAGTACTAATACTGCTATATAAAGAAATATTCCTTTGATAATTATCAAAAGAATTATACAAAGCGCTATCAACGCGCTCTATTTTCTGCAGAGGGCCGCTAAAATTGTTATAAAAACGTATTGTCAGATCAATATCGCCTGTTCCCTCTGTCAGCGTAAAGACATCAACAGTGATACTATTGTTTTGTATCATTGCTGAAGAAAGCGCAGCCCAGCCTTTTCCTATTATCTTACCATCACTATTATTCTTACATTCAATATAAAACACATCGCCGGCGGTGGGCGCGTAAACATCACTGTCGTAAAACACTGCAACGCCGGAATCAATAGGTTTATTGGTTATTATTGAGATACCGCCGCGCGTTATATTCAGAAAAAAGCTGTATTCTGCCGATGGCACATCCGGCATAATGGTACGCGCACCGCTAGATGCCGCCGGCTCAACCTCTTTTCCATCAATACGAAGCTTCACAGCAAAAGAACCTGCGGCAGGTTTATCATCCCTGTATTCATCCACATCCATAAAATTACATGCCGCTAAAAAGACTACACTAAAAAACAAAATAGTACGTTTTAACATAAACCGATTCCACCCATCGTTTAAAATTTTCTTCAATGATAATTATAAAAAGAGAGGATTTCAAGGCTTCACAGCGTTTCGTCCAAGAAAGAACGCTAACCTTCTGTTGCCGTACGTTTTAACAGTTCTTCCCGTGCGGAAAGTTTGAGCGCGTCAAATAATTCGCTTAAATCACCCTGCATTATTAAATCAAGTTTATAAAGCGTTAGATTGATCCTGTGATCGGAGAGTCTGTTCTGGGGAAAATTATAGGTGCGTATGCGCTCTGAACGGTCGCCGGAACCAACCTGACTCTTTCGCGCTTCAGAGCGTTCGGCATTCTTGCGGGACTCTTCAAGCTCGAACAGACGCGCACGCAGTACGCGCATTGCCTTGGCCTTGTTCTTTATCTGGCTTTTCTCGTCCTGTTGAATTACGACAAGCCCTGTTGGAAGGTGCGTCAACCGGACAGCGGAGTCCGTTGTATTCACGCATTGGCCGCCCGGTCCGCCGGCGCGCATAACGTCAACGCGAAGGTCTTCCGGTTTAATTTCAATTTCGGTTTCCTCAGCTTCAGGCAGCACGGCGACCGTAACGGCGGACGTATGTATCCGGCCTGAGCTTTCCGTTTCCGGTACCCGTTGAACACGATGCGCGCCGGATTCATAGCGAAGATTTTCGTAGACATTGCCGCCCGTTATGGAAAACACGATTTCCCTATAACCGCCAAGTTCCGTTTCACTGGCGTTCATTATTTCAAATTTCCAGCCCTTTGTTTCGGCGAACCGCGCATACATACGGTAAAGATCCGCGGCAAACAGCGCCGCTTCCTCACCGCCTGTTCCGGCGCGGATTTCCATGATGATATTCTTTTCATCAAGCGGGTCGCGCGGAATTAGCAGCATTTTCTGATGCTCTTCAGCAGTCTGTAATTTGGATTCAAGTTCGGCAAGCTCGGTCTTGGCAAGCTCCCGCATCTCCGGATCTTTTTCCGTTTGAACCAGCGCTTTTATGCCGGAAATCTGCGAGAGAACTGACTCGATCTCTTTTTGAGATTCAGCGACTTCGTTTAAGCGCGTCCACTCTTTCATTAAATCACGATAGGCATTCTGGTCTTTTACCACATCAGGATTCTGAATCATGACGGAGAATTCTTCGTGTTTCTTTAGTATTGCGGCAAGTCTTTCGTTCACAGTGATAGTTATAATAACTTGCACGCCTTTTGTAAATACATCAAGAAACGCAGGGACTTGAAACTCACGCTAAAATAGTCAATACTATGCTCATGCTGACCAGCAATTTGAGCCGTATTTACTCTGCCCCCCCCGCACATAGTGTGCCGTCTAACGGTGAAAATTGGCGCGGCGTTTCTATCTTTTTTCATTTCATGGAGGATTGATTATGGTTATTTACCAAACATCCGCTCAGGCGGATAAAACGGCGCGGGCGCACGGCCTTGCCGGACGATACCGCGCCGCTCAGACGGCGCTCGCGCTGATTGCGGCGGCGGCGGTTTGTATGACGGCTGCCTGCACGATTGAAGGCGAATCGGACGATGACGGGCGCAGCCCTCGTCCGGGCGTTCCCGTCTA
>JAITHJ010000015.1 GCA_031280035.1 Spirochaetaceae bacterium
TCCGGCGTTTGATTTGATAGAGCGCGACTACGAGCTGCTGTCCGGTGAGAACGGTTACGTCTTGTTCAAGAAGCGCGGTTAATGAAAGATTCTTCCGCGTGAAATCTGCCCGCGCCGCCCAACGAGCCGAAGGCCGCTTGCGCAGCGCACGTGTAAAAAGCGGCGGACGGTCAGCGGGCGGACGTGGCTTATGTTGACGCACGCTTTGGCGTGACCGTAATTGACGCACGCCGATGCTGCCCGCCCGCCGCTTTTCACACGCGCGTCCCGCCCTCTTCCCGCGCGGCGCGGCGAAGCCGCCGTTCGTCCCAGCCATCCGCCCATTCTTCCCAGACAACTGGCAACCGGCAACTGACAACTGTTCACGCCGCCCAAGAAGGATTTCGGATGGAAGGGTTTCGGGGTTCGGGGGTCAGGGTTCGGAGAGGAGATGTCCGCACGCGGGTTTCGGAGCGTCAAGGGAAGGATTTCGGATTTCGGATTCCAGATTTCGGAACGTCAGGCCGCGTTTTGTTATCGCCCAGCGAAGCCGCCGTTTGCTCCGGTCTTTCGGCCACAAGACCCTGAAATCTGAAATCCGAAATCTGACATCTCCCCCAAAAACCCCGACACCTCCCCGCTCTCCCCTGACAACTGACAACCGGCAACTGACAACTGTTCACTCCCCACTGTCCACTGCCCGCTCTTCCCTGACCCCCGGCCCCCGAAACCCGACACCTCTTCGCTCTCCCTGACAACTGAAATTCGATTCCTTGCAAAGACCTGAAAACTATGATTTAATAAGAAAACGGCGCAGTCAGGGTGAAGGCTTGGCGGCGCTGAAATAACGCGGAGGTTTTAAGTGGATATTGAAACGCAGTTTATTGTGATAAGCTGTCCTGAGTGTACCGTTTTCCCCTGTCTGCTGAAGTGTTCACGGGACGCCGCCGCGTTTTTTTACGGAAACGTAATGATCGACAAAGAAAAGTGCGCGCCATGTCCTCGTTTTACCAGCGCAATGCCTTCATGCGTTGCGGACTGCGCGGGAGGCGGCGGCAAAAAAATAATCGAGTGCCTGTCCGCCGGACGGAAAAGAGAAAGAGCGGTACACGCCCTTTCACAGTTTAATTAAGGAGTGTTTATGAGTGCAGAACAGTCATCTTTTGTGATCGCCGACGCCGCTCAGTGTTCGGGATGCCGCGCCTGCGAACTGGCGTGCTTTGCCGGCCATCAGACGGCAAAGGCAAAAACAGCGGGCGCCGTTACCGGGCCGGTGATTCCGCGCCTTTACCTTGTGCGCGGCGGCGGCGGCGCGTGTATGCCCGTGCAATGCCACCACTGTGAGGATGCGCCGTGTATGCAGTCGTGCCTTACCGGCGCGATAGAACGTAAAGACGGCGCCGTCATTATTGATGAGCGGCGGTGTATCGGCTGCCGGAATTGCGCGCTGGCCTGTCCGTTCGGCGCAATAGAGGTGTTCCCGCTCTCGTCAATCCGGCAGGAAAACAAAGATACGCCGCCTAGACTCGTGTACAAATGCGATCTTTGCGCCGGTGAAAAAGAGCCCGCCTGCGCCGCAGCGTGTCCAAACAACGCCCTGAGGCTTGTCAATCCGGCAGAAGACGTGCAAGTGAAACGTATTAACGCGATTTCAGCGTTCGATACGCCGCCGCAAACGCCGCGGACATCATAATAAGGAGAATATCATGACGGTAGTAACAATAGATAAGGATATTTGTACCGGCTGCCAAGAGTGTACAAAGGTCTGTCCGGTTTACGCGATTGAAGGGAATCTTCACGAGCCGCAAAAGGTTGTTGAAGAACGCTGCGTAATGTGCGGCCAGTGCGTACAAAAGTGTAAATCATACGTGTCGCTGGTCGATCACAGCGCGGAACTTTATGCGCGCAAACGCGCCGAACGGGGGCTTCCCGGCATGATTACCGAGCCGCTCTTTGCCGCGTACAATGTAAGTCATCTGAACGAAGTAATCGCCGCGCTTTCCGGCGCCGCAAAGTTTACGATGGTACAGGCCGCGCCCGCTGTGCGTGTCGCCGTTGCCGAAGAGTTCAATCTTCCCTTAGGAACGCTCTCTCCGGGTAAACTCGCCGCCGCCCTGCGTAAAATCGGCTTCAATAAGGTGTATGATACGAACTTCAGCGCCGACCTTACCATAATGGAAGAGGCTGCCGAGTTGGTTAAGCGTGTAAAAGAAGGCGGCGTTTTGCCGATGTTTACCTCGTGCTGCCCCGCATGGGTGCGCCATCTTGAAAATACGCGGCCTGAACTGACCAAACATCTTTCAACATGCAAAAGTCCGCAGCAGATGCTTGGCGCGGTGTTCAAGACATACGGCGCAAAAATCAACGAAGTAAAGCCGCAGAATGTCTTTTCCGTTTCAGTAATGCCGTGTACGTGTAAGGAGTTTGAGTGTTCCCGTCCTGAAATGAAGGGATCCGGCGAGCGCGACGTTGACGTTGCGATAACGACGCGCGAACTTGCCCATCTTATCAGATATTACGGCATAGACTGGGCTGCGCTCAAAGAAGAAGAATTCGATATGCCGCTGGGCGATTATACCGGCGCAGGAATGATCTTTGGCGTTACAGGCGGCGTTATGGAAGCGGCGTTGCGTACGGGCTATAAGTTTATTACCGGAAAAGAATTGAATGACGTCGATATTCTGTCCGTGCGCAGCACGGAAGGCTTTAGACGCGCCGAAATTAAGGCCGGCAGCCTTACGCTGAAGGTCGGCGTTGTAACCAATCTCAAAAATATAGATCCGGTTCTTGATCAGCTTGCCGCAGGAACGCTTGATTGTCATTTTGTTGAGGTAATGACGTGTCCTGAAGGCTGCGTCTCTGGAGGAGGACAGCCAAAGCTTTTATTGGACGCGGATGTTTCCGGCGCGTATAATGCCCGCCGTAAGGCGACGTTTGAGTATGATAAAGATCTCCCGCTGCGCAAAAGTCATGAGAATCCTCACATTAAGAAGATTTACGAGGAGTTCTTTAAAGAACCGTGTGGTGAAAAATCACACGAGCTTTTGCACACAAGTTATAAAGGATCAGGAGGACATCACTAAACATACCGCCTGAGGCGGCGGCGTTTGGATTTATGAATCAAGATGGCGGAACTAATTTCTCCAAGGGTACTCAAAGGATTTCGTGATTTTCTTCCTGAAAACGAGGTTTTACGGCGTACCCTTATAGCGCGTCTAGAATGCGTTTTTCGGGATTATGGTTTTGCGCCGATAGATACGCCCGCTCTTGAATTGTCGGAAATACTTTTGGGAAAAGGCGGCGGTGAAACGGAAAAACAGGTTTACCGGTTTAACGATAACGGTGGGCGCGATATTGCGCTGCGGTTTGATCTTACCGTGCCGTTCGCCCGCTTTGCGGCCATGCATAGAGACGCGGTTCCTCTGCCGTTTAAACGCTATCATATCGGTAAGGTATGGCGCGGTGAAAACACCCAAAAAGGCCGCTACCGTGAATTTACTCAGTGCGATTTTGATACGATAGGTTCGTCGTCCGCCGCCGCTGATGCGGAAATACTGCTTATTATGCAGGCTGCGCTTACTGCGGCCGGAGCTGGTAATAGTACGATTTTGATTAACCATCGCGGTGTTTTTAATCATTTTCTTGAACAAAAAGGCGTTTGCGGTAAACTTACTGACGTTCTGCGCGCCGTGGATAAGATAGCAAAGATAGGACGCGATGAAACCGGCGCGATTCTTGCGGAACTCACGAACGATAAGGCCGCGCAGTCTATACTCAGTTTTATTGAAATTACCGGCGGATGGGATGACGCTCTTGCCGCAATGACGGAAATGTGCGGCGGGCCGAATGCCGGTTTGCAGCGGCTTGATGAAATTTCGTGTTTTTTGCGTGATTCAGGAGTTAAAAATGTTTTCAGCCTTGCTCCGTCAATAACGCGCGGTCTTGATTATTACACAGGCGTGGTGTTTGAAACGATTCTGAATGAAATTCCTTCAATAGGCTCGGTCTGCTCCGGCGGCCGCTACGATAATCTTACCGCGCTTTATGCAAAAGAGCCGCTTTCCGGCGTTGGCGCTTCAATCGGGCTTGACAGACTTATCGCGGCAGAGGAGAGTCTTGGACGTCTGCCGCAGCAATCGCCTTACGCAAAGTGCGCGATAATCTGTGTAAACGAAAAACATTTTGGTTTTTATACAAAGCTTGCATCGGAATTCCGCGCTGCAGGAATAAGCTGTGAAGCGTTCAATGATCAAAAAAAGCTGACGGTTCAATTCATGATTGCCGAAAAGAAAGGTATGCGTTATGTTATAATTCCTTCTGAAGAAAAATCATCCGAAAAAAAGCTTACGATACGTGATATTACCGCCAGAAAAGATACGGCGGAATTATCATTTGCTGAGGCAGTTTCACTTATTAATGGAGGCGGAGATAAAAGATGAATGACAAACAATCGCAGGCAGTCATTACCGTAGATCAAAACAAATGCAATAATTGTCAGGCGTGTATTACGGCTTGTCCTATAAAAGTGTGCATAGATGCGTCTGGTGATAAGGTGAGTGTGATTGATGAATTGTGCATAGGCTGCGGATGTTGTATACCGGCCTGTATGCAAAAAGCCCGTTCATATAATGACGATACGGATGCGTTTTTTTCCGCGCTTGATTCAGGTGAAGAAATCGTAGCTATAGTCGCTCCTGCTGTAGCGACTATTTTTGATAATATATACAAATTGAACGGTTATCTTAAAGCAATAGGAGTTAAGGCTGTTTTTGACGTATCGTTCGGCGCTGAACTTACGGTGCGTTCTTATCTTAATTTTGCCGAAAAAAACAAGCCGGAGATTATAATTGCGCAGCCTTGTCCCGCGCTTGTAAGTTATTGTGAAATATACCAGCCGGAGCTTTTGAAGTATCTTGCGCCGGCTCATAGTCCGATGCTTCATACTGCCGCCATGATAAAAGAATTCTTCAAGAAAAAATATAAGGGCGCAAAAATAGCGGCTATATCACCGTGCATTGCTAAAAGACGGGAGTTTGCCGAAACAGGCATGGTTCAATACAATGTTACAATGTTTCGTCTGAAGGAAAAAATCAAACAGAATGCGGTGCGTCTGTCCAGCTTCAATGAAGCAGGTTATGATGGGCCCAAGGCTGAACGCGCAGTGCTTTTTTCAACGCCCGGCGGCCTTAAAGAAACAGCGGCGCGTGAAGCTCCGGATCTTGTAAACGCTGTCCGTAAAATCGAGGGGCCGCGGATAATATACAATTATCTTAATGAACTTCCAGAAATGGTAAAAGAAGGCGCCGCGCCGTTTATAGTAGACTGTCTTAATTGTGAACTTGGCTGCAACGGCGGCCCGGGAACCGGCAATCAGCATGAACCGGTTGATAAGCTTGAGCATCGCGTATCCTGTCGCGCAAAGGAATATATCAAAGCGAATAAGAAGACGCTTTTTGGCAGCGGCCTGCGCCGGAATATTAAGAAATACTGGAAAGAAGGCTTATACAAACGTTCTTATGTTGATTTAAGCGAGCGTAGTAAAAGATATAAAGAGCCTTCCGAAAATGAACTTCTTCAGGTATTTCATTTAATGAACAAATATAGTGAAGAAGATATGTATAATTGTTCCGCCTGCGGATATGGGAATTGCCGGTCTATGGCAATTGCTGTTTACAATAAGATAAACAAACCTGAAAATTGTCATCATTTTCTTAAAAGTAAATCTGAAGAAGACGAAAAACTGCGGATTGGCGCCGTTAAGCTTGCGGATAATCTTGTTTCTGAAATTGAAAAATCCCGCCAGACGCTTGTTGAATTGTATACAACGGTTTCGGATTATATCAAAACTACAGGTGAGCTTGGCGATTCATTAATCATATCGTCTTCCAATATGGAAGAAATGATAACTCATATCCGTTCTATTACTTCAACTGCTGAAGAAAAGCAGCACAGTATTGAGGCGCTGCAGGAGTCGGCACAGGCTACAAAAAAAGATATGCAGGCTATGCTTTCATCGTTTACCGAAGTTGAGAAGACGACAAACGAAATCGCGGGTATCGTTGATGTTATTGAAGACATATCAACGTCAACAAACCTTCTGGCAATGAACGCCGCTATTGAAGCGGCTCACGCCGGCGAGTCGGGCCGCGGCTTTGCAGTAGTAGCAAGCGAAGTGCGAAAGCTTGCAAGTAAAACCGGTGAAAATGCCGGTATAATTTCTGATAATATAAAAAACATAGTTAAACAAATAAGTACGTCACTGCGTTTATCGAACAAAGCCGACGGGCTGCTTGAAACAATGATAAGCGGTGTGGATATCGCAAGCCATAGTTTTAGTGAGATTATCGAAAAACATGGAGTGTTAAATAAAAGAACAGAGTCATTTACGGCAGACTTAAAACTTATGAATGAAAAGTCAGCGGCGCTTGGGGAATCTTCTCAAAGCATTATAGAAGAACTTGCTTCAATTAAGTCGCTTATCGAATCGCTTGATAAGGCAAAAGATACCGCGCGTCAGGAATGATTTGACTCTGTTTCGCCGCTGTCAAAAATCACATTACCGAGCGTTCGCGTTTTAACCAGTGCGCGGTGTTTTTTCAGTGAAGTTTTTTCCCATTCAAGGTCTTCAAATGAATAGCGGAATTCGCCGCTGTCGTTTGCTTCAATTTTTACCGGATAATACGCTGAAAGCTCGGTAATGACGGCGTCTTGGGCTTTCTTGAAATGCAGCGGGCGGCTTGACGGGTCAGTAGGATTTAACGCGCCGGCCGTGATATTAACCGGATTTTTCCATATAGTATTGCAGGCAAATTGGCGGAAATTGATAAATTTAATTCTTTCGTTATTTTTTTTCAGAATTTTGTTCCGAATAAAAGGAATAAGCCAAAAGAGTATCGAGAATGTCAGCGGAACAAGTCCAAGCCACCAGAGCATCACGGGATACGCCGTTGTTCCAATTACTTTTTCTGTAAACTTATAGACAAGCGAATATACATATGCCTGTTCAGAATCGATATTCGCCATAATATTTATATATAAGGTGTTGAGTGTAAAATAAGCGCCAAAAAGGAGATTTACCATATTTAATACAGAAAACCATCTGTTAAACTTTTTTTCGTTGGAAGAAAATATATTGAGTTTGTAAACCGGCCCGGAGTACAATGCAGAACTCTGGTTCTTTCCGGTGTTGAATAGAAGTTCTTCAAAACGATAAACAACCGTACCATCCTCTGTTGCTTCAGGACTGCCGTTGTATGCCGTGCAGAATGCCGTAATGGATTCTTCCGCTTCGGCAGGGGATTTTCCCGTCAATATCATAAATTCGGGCAAAGAAATTATTCCGCCGGATTCACGGATATATGCCAGCACGGCCTGCCGTTCCCGCGTGATAGTACCGGCGTTTATATCCCCTTCGCCGAACACAAACGAAAATACAGCCTTGTACAGCGGCCGTGTTTTTGGTTTTATCGTGTTTCGCCAGCCGTCATGACGGCTGTCAAACGATTTTACAAGCTCGGAATAAAACCATATTCTGATAATTAAATCAAGAATATGCGTAACGATAATAAAACCGCCGCGTGAATCATCTTTGTCTCTTTTTGACGAGCTTTGTACCGCAATAGCAAATATAACGGAAGCAAAAGCGATCAGCACGAACAACATAAAGTAGCCTACGAGCATTACGAGAATCCATAGTTTAAACAGATTAACAGCCGCTGTTTTAGTTATGACGGCCGCTGTCTCAAAGAAACGCGCAAGTACGGCGCGGATACCCCGGTATTTGCTTTTGAAGCCGTTTGGAAACGAGTATAAAATTTCACCTGACTCAGTAACCCGAAGCCGTGCGGAATATTCGTCTGCGGCAGCAGGAAGAAGCTCGCGGACATTTTCCAACGGCAGCGCTGTTTTTATCGTAATATCTGCGGCGGTAAGTCCCTTGCGGTGTTTTTTAAGGCATGTTATTAAACTTTTGTACGCCGCCTTATCTTTATTATCAATATATTCCAATCGCACCCCGCGTTATTTCTTGCCCTTTTTTGGTTTTGTCATAGGCTGAGCCGCAATGAGTTCAAGCATTGCTTGTTTAAGTTTTTCATCTTTTGTAAGTTCTGATATAACAGCGGGGATTCTGTAAGTCCAGTTAAACTCATTTGCCGTACCAGGAACATTGACGCGCTCTGAGGCGCAGTCTTCAGCATACCACTGCGGCGAAAGGTGTAGAATATCCTGAATTTGAAACACGCAAAAACGCGAGGCTGCTGTTGCCGCGTGTTTTAGTATTATTCGAGCGGCGCCGGGACTATAAATCGATGGAATATGAGGTTCTCCAGTTAATGCGGTAAAAGCGGCCTGATCCGCTTCACGTTCCCACCATTCACGGACTGTTGACGAATCGTGCACAGCCGGCGTACAAACCGAAAGCTCAGGATAATCATAAAACGGAACATAAGGCGCGCCAGCTTCGTTCCATTTTCGTGTCCAGCGTATCACTCTTAGACCAAGAATCTTTAGTTTTGTAAGGACACGGGGAACGCATTCAGGTACAGCGCCAAGATCCTCTGCGCATGGGAGCATTGTGGATGATTCTTTAAGCATTGAAAGAAGTTTTTTGCCCTCAGTTTCCCATTTTTTTTCGCTTTCTTCCGATTTTTTTGCAATAAGTAGCTCAAGCCTTTCCTTTTCTTCATTGGAAAGCGAACTCCACGCCCGCGAGCTGCGATAATTCCACACAGCGGAAAAATTGGCTGGCTCATATTCCTGAAATACGCGATTGTTCCATGCGGCAAGCAGGCAGGATTTGGCGCCGTCATGAATTGGAAGTATCTCAATAGCTTTTTCACCGTCTATTTCCGGTTTAAACAGCCAAAGCTCTTCGTTTGCTATTCTGATAAGCACCGTGTTAAAAACATGCCGCGCATCGTCATCATTGCCGCCGTGTGCACGTACCGCATCCCATACATCGCCTGTAGGAATGTGAGGCAGGCTTAACCATCTGATGCGCGGTTCATCAAAACCGCAGGCTTTAATATCAGTTGTTTTTATGGGCGCGGATGGAATAAGCCGTCCGAGCAATGCCGTACGATTCCGTCTACTTGATGCCCAAATCCTGAAAAAACCGAGTACATGGTCAATACGGTAGGCGCTAAAATATTTTTCAGCGGCGGCAAGACGTCCGCGCCACCATGTAAAGCCGTCTTTTTCTTGCGCCTCCCAATTATAAATAGGAAAGCCCCAATTTTGTCCTTCGGGGCTGTACATATCCGGCGGCGCGCCCGCTGAAAATTCATTGTTAAAATATTCAGGATACGCCCATACGTCGGCGCTGTCTTCATTCATCAGAATAGGAAGATCGCCTTCAAGAACAAGATCGAGCTTTCTTATGGCTTCCGCCGCTTTTGAGAATTGTACATCAAGATTGAATTGCACCCACGCCCAAAAAAAATGTTCATCCGCTGCTGCCGGATCATTCCAAAGCGCTTCGCGTTCTTTGGGTGTTACGGAACGGAATGCCTTCCACTCCTGCCAGCTTTTGAGCCCGTTAATTTCTTTTAGACGGCGGAATACGGCATACGTCTTTATCCACGGAGTTTTTTCTATCCATTTTTTTAAGTCCGGCAATTTTTCGATAGATGCCTTGTTCGCTGTAAATATCTCCCGCAGCAGGCTGAGTTTTGCATGAGCGACTTTTTCATAAGAAAAACGCGCCGCCGCATCAAAATTTGAGCGAATTTCGTCTATTTTCTTGGTATATTGAGCTGCTTCTTGAAGCGCAGAGAGTTTTATATATATTGGATTGAGCGCAAAAGCGGTAAGCGCAAAGTACGGCGAACTTTCATAGCCTGTATCATTTACCGGAAGAAGCTGGATAAGCCCTATACCCATACCGGCGCAAAATTGCGCAAATTCAACAAGATCAAGAAACTCTCCGCAGCCGGCGCTGTCTTTCCCGCGCAATGCGCCGACCGGCGTTACTATTCCTATAAGACGTTTTTCAGTTTTATTTTCAGCCATGTGTTATCCTCTTTTTTATAATATCATAAACTGTATTTTATTTTCAATAGTCGTATTCTTC
>JAITHJ010000064.1 GCA_031280035.1 Spirochaetaceae bacterium
CGGTACCGGCTTGACGGCAAAAATCGCGGTGGGCTGGGTGTTCTAAGAGAGGCGGTCCGCTTGCGCGCGCTTCGCCGCCTCTGCCGGAACGGGCGGGGGCGGCGCGGCGTTTTATCACAGGAGAAAAGCAAAATGCTCTATCCTGAACGCGCACACGCCGTTTTAGGCAGGCGGCAGACCCATTGATAAAAAAGAAATTTTAAGCGATATTAGCTTTGTGCGGTCAATAGAACTTGAAAAATCTTATCATCCAAAATCCTTTGAGGATTCGGTTTACCAAAATTGGTGCGAAACCGGCGCTTTTGAACCGCACGGCAATGAAGATACCGCCTACACAATTGTAATTCCGCCGCCCAATGTAACGGGTGTCCTTCATCTTGGTCATGCATTAAACATAACGCTTCAGGACATTATTATCCGTTTCCACCGGATGCGCGGAACAACGCTGTGGGTGCCGGGAACGGATCACGCAGGTATTGCCACTCAAAATATAGTCGAAAAAAAACTCCGCGCTAAAGGCCTAAGCCGGAGAGAACTTGGCCGCGAGAAATTCATCGAAGAAGCATGGAACGTAAAGAACGATCATCACGCGCTGATAAGCCGTCAGATAGCCAAAATGGGCGCAAGCGTTGACTGGACGCGGGAGCGGTTCACGCTCGATACGGGACTTTCAGCCGCAGTGCGCGAAGTTTTTGTAACGCTTTATGAGCGTGGGCTGATATACAAAGGAGAATATCTTGTAAACTGGTGTTCTTCCTGCGGTACTGCACTTGCGGACGATGAAGTGGAGCATGAGGAAACCGGCGGCAAAATGTATCATCTGCGTTATCCGCGTAAAGACGGCAAAGGATTTGTGGAAATTGCAACAACGCGTCCCGAAACACTCCTTGGCGATACAGCCGCCGCCGTTCATCCTAATGACGAACGTTACAAAGAAATCGTGTCAAAAACGATTCTTTTGCCGCTGACCGGACGTGAAATTCCTGTAATAGCGGATGAATATGTCGACCGGACGTTCGGAACAGGCGTGGTAAAAATAACGCCCGCGCATGACGTTAATGACTGGGAAGTGGGAAAGCGTCATGGCTTGCCGGTAATCAATATACTTAATCCAAACGGCACGCTAAATGAAAATGCGCCGGAGAAATACCGCGGGCTTTCAGTAAAAGAAGCCCGTGAAGCGGTACTCAACGACTTAAAAGAAGGCGGGTTTTTCATCGATGCAAAAGAAATAACGCATGCGGTCGGACATTGTTATCGCTGCCACACCGTGATAGAACCGTTCTTGTCTGAACAATGGTTTGTGCGTATGAAGCCGCTTGCTGAAAAAGCGCTCGCTGCATGGCGGCGCGGCGAAATCATCTTTCATCCCAAAAAATGGGAAAACACTTATCAGCATTGGCTTGAGAATATTCGCGACTGGTGTATTTCACGCCAGCTTTGGTGGGGACACCGCATCCCCGTCTGGACATGCACGGCCTGCGGCGAGCGCACTGTTTCCCGCAGCGATATTGATAATTGTCCCTGTTGCGGCGGAAAAACTCAACAGGACGATGATGTGCTGGATACATGGTTCTCAAGCTGGCTCTGGCCGTTTTCGGTTTTCGGCTGGCCGCAGGAAAACACTGCCGATTACCGCCGATTTTATCCTACAACAGCGCTCGTTACCGGTTATGACATTATTTTCTTTTGGGTGTCAAGAATGATTATGGCCGGCCTTGAGTTTACCGGAAAAACGCCTTTTCGTGATATTTATCTGCATGGCCTTTTGCGGGATAAACAAGGCCGTAAAATGAGTAAAACTCTTGGAAACGGGATAGATCCGCTTGAGATTGTCGATGAATATGGCGCCGATGCCATGAAATTTACGCTTGCGTTTCTTTGCGCTCAGGGGCAGGATATTCTTCTGGATAAAGAAGCCTTCAAACTAGGCTCAAGATTTGCCAACAAAATTTGGAACGCAAGCCGCTATATCCTTATGAATCTTGAAAACCGCAAACAGATTAATAACCCTGACTTGCTTCCTGTTGACCGGTGGATTTATTCGCGGCTTGCCGGAGCGGCAAAAACGATTAGCACCGCATTCGAAGCATACCGGTATAACGAGGCTGCATCCGCCGCGTATGAATATTTTTGGAATGATTTTTGTGATTGGTACGTTGAAGCAACAAAGCTTTCTACAAAACAGGAAGATTGCGCTGAAAAAGACCGCGCTGTAACGGTGCTTCTTGACGTGCTTACTGAAAGTCTCAAACTTGTGCATCCGTTGCTTCCGTTTGTTACAGAAGAAATTTACGGGAAAATACAAAACTGCATCACACAAAATAATGCTGATGTACAGTCGTTCCAAACTGAATTTCTTGTTACCTCACGCTACCCTTCCGGTGATCATAAAAATAGAGATGCTGTTCTTGAAACTGATTTTGCTTTTATGCAGGAGGTCATTCGTGCAATGCGAACAATGCGCAGTGAATGTACCATACCGCCTGAAAAAAAGATTCGCGCAGCCGTCATAATAGAGAATAAAAAACACGCGCAATTTTTGCGGGAACACAGTCCCTTAATAAAACTGCTTGCAAATTTAAATGAATTAACGCTGTGGACGAACAACGAGAGTGAATCCGCGCCGGATACAAATTCCGCTGTAGGTTCGGCAGGAACAGGTTTTGAAGCATACATTTATATTGCAGAAGCTGTTGACATTGCATTGCTGCTTACAAAATGGAAAAAAGATGCGGAGGCAGATGCAAAATTTATTAAGAATGCCGAGTCAAAGCTTGCCAATGAAAACTTTATAAAAAACGCCCCGTCTGATATAATAATGACAGAAAAAGCCAAATTGGAAGATATCAAAATCAGAGCAAAAAAAATTGATAGGTATATTTCAAGATTTTCAAAGTAACCTGCCTGCGAGAGGATATGTATGAGTATAACGCCGAATGACTTAGATACGCTAAAAGGAACGCATCTTGCGCCTTATATGTATCTTGCAACAGCTCTTATTGGAAAAGCGCGCATGGCAGGCGGCAATATGTTCCGGCACCAGCTTGATACAATGGCTATTCTTATTGATTATGGTTATATCGATTCAATTTTATTGAAGGCGTCTATCATACACGATCTTATAGAAGATATACCTGAATATAACAGAAATATAATACTTTCAGTAGATTTTGAAGCTCCGCGCGTTTATGATCTTGTACTTGAAGTTACCAGGCAACATGAAGAAAATAAAGGCGTATATCTAACGCGGATTAAAGAACATGGATCGCACAACGCAAAAATCCTAAAATGCGCGGATCGTATTTCCAATATGATATCACTTGGATTTGTCAACAATATTGAATTTGTTGAAAGATATACCGAAGAAACAATACGCTATATATTTCCCATTGCAAAAGAAATCAGCAAAGATATGCTTTTTGAACTTGAATGTCTTGTCGATTCACGTAAAAAATTCTTAAATGACATAAAATGCAGCAAAGGCGGCTATAATGCCTGAAACTGATCTGCGTTCTTTGCTGATGGATTATGCTAATCGTAATGATTCGGCTTATATTGAATGCGGCGCCTTTATTAAAGAGCTTTCCGCACAAGCGCTTTATAAATCACAAAGAAACAGGCAGTGGGAAATATGGACAGAGCGGCCAAAAGATAGATTTAACGGAGAATTAAAACTGTTAATAAAATCAGGCGTGTGCAGTATTCAGAAAAGAACCGGCGCTGAATATGTCTATATGCCTTCTTTTTTTGTGGAAAGAGTACGCAGCGCTTGGCTTAACATAGAAAATCAAGATAAAGAAATTTTCCCGAATGATAAAAAAATACGGCATATTCCGCCGCCGGAATTATTAAAAACAGTTTCTGTTGACAATTTTATAGAATTGCTGGAAAATCCTCAAAAAGAGGATCTGCCAATTATTCAATTGAGTTTTTCAGGTAAATTGGGAAAAACATACTTATTGGGAAGTTTTACAGAAGTACGTCTTTTAGATGCCGCCATATCAAAGATACGCCGCTGTCTTCTGAATAAAGATAATAAAAGTTTTTGCTTAAAACGAATCGGTTCATTATTTCCAGACAGAATAATACAAACTAATACAATCATAGATACCATTACAAAAAATCCTATTTCATGTATTCGCCTTATGCGTGATGGAGACGAAAAAACTTTTATGATCTGGAAAAAATTGGGTGAATTTATAAAAGAATCAGCTCATTCCGGTTCCGAACCGCTGACAGATACTGATATAGCCATTCAACAAGGGGCTGAAATAATCAATGTATACAGCAGTTTTTTTATGGAAACATCCATAGCTCAAAATGAAAAAAGCGTGTTTTTGTCTGAAATATACGAAAAAATTTCTGAAGAGCCGCATTTTTGGACTTTTACTGAAATATACAACATACAGGGAAAAAACAATTCTCCTATCACTGAATCAATATCTCACGAAGAAATACGTGATTATATATTGAAAAAAACTTATGACAATGGAGATGATTTTTTATTGCCGCCGTTTTTAGTTTTTTATAACGAATACAAAGAAAAATGTCTTGTAAAGAAAGAACTTTTATTTTCAGCGTTTGGACATCTTATTATCTCTTCGAGGAAAAATATCATAGAAGCGGTTGAGCAACGATGGCGTACTATATTAAAGATGTACCGTATTGAGCCGGCAATGAAAAATGATGCGGCGTTTGAAACGCTTTTAATCAAAATTATAAAACGAATAAAGCCTTTTGTTCTTG
This sequence comes from Spirochaetaceae bacterium, assembly GCA_031280035.1. Taxonomy (GTDB): domain Bacteria; phylum Spirochaetota; class Spirochaetia; order Treponematales; family Breznakiellaceae; genus JAIRPU01. The sequence goes on from JAITHJ010000064.1 coordinate 4,750, forward strand.
TCCTGCATCAGGACACAAGACTGCCGCTCTTAAAAAAAGAGATGCATGCTGACAGTGCAGTTAATTCAGATATTGGAAAATATTTTCATGGCTGTGAACTGCGAACATTTTCAGCATTGTATGAATTAGAACGCCGGTCAATATTAAAAAATGTAAAAATAAGTCTGCCTTTCTGGTACTCCATTACGCTGTTCGTTGCGATTCTCCGTATACTAAAGGGAAAATCAAGATCAGATGAGAATGATGAGACTGAAGATGATTTAGAAGATTGATGATTAAGACGGCGGGGAATATCATAGCTATCGATCTATTAAATTGATGCAAGCGCGTTGTATATTCTTCGTTTTACTGAACCGGATCCGCCTGTAAAATCAGCAATGCGTTTCCGTATCACCATCCGGTTTGAATTACGTCCATAAGGACACGTGCACGCCGCTTTTAAAAAGCCGTTTTCATCAGCGCAAGTTATTATTTGCCGTTCCTCAAGATATGAGAGCGGCCGTATAAGCGTAACAGGATACTTTTTATACGTAAGGCGTACCGGCATACCGGTCAATCTGCCGGACGAAGTCATATTCATAAAGAATGTTTCTATAATATCATCAAGATGATGTCCCAGTGCAATCTTGTTAAAATTATTTTTCATGGCATAATCTATTAACGCGCCGCGCCGCTGCGTTGAACACCAATAACAATTCATTTTTTCATTCGGTTTAAGACGGGCAATAACAGGAACAAATATATCATAAAACGGAATATCCCAGTTTTCCAAAAGGGTTTTAAGAGATAATTTCTTGCAGCAACTGCAGAAATCAGATGATATATGAATTGCGGCAAGCTCATATTTTGCTTTTATCGCTTTTCTTACAGAAGAAAGCGCGTATGCAAGAACAGTTGAATCTTTTCCTCCAGATACAGCAATAAGGATTTTATCGCCTTCTTCAATTAAGTTATGTTCAAGGGATGCTTTAGTAACCAGTTTATTAACTATTGTTGTGGCGTTATTTTTTTTGAAAAACCTGTTACTCATATTTATGCCTCACATTCTGGATTACCAGACTTGCCAAAACCATGCCGGCTGCCGCTGTTACCGGCACCGCGCTTCCATTTATAACTTTTTTTGAGCTGCACCATTCATGAGCATCATTTGCGCTTCCGCTTTTTGAAGGACACAAACAAGCCGTGCTTCCGCAGCTTGACTGTACTCCTTTGTGAATTGGAAGCCGTTCCATGCTGTATACTACAGTGAAATGCCCTGTAAAATTGCGCCTGCGAAGCTGTGAACGAACAAGTCGTGCCAGTGGACATCCGGTAGTTTCCCATATATCTCCAGTTTTCAGCAGCGTAGGATCAAGTTTCTGCGCCATGCCCATTGATGAAAAAAAGGTTTTACCTAATGCGGCGCTTTTTTCAATTAAAGCTATTTTACACGACAGACTGTCTATAGCATCTATGACAAAATCTGTTTCTTCAATATGAAATTCGGCTTCGTTATCCTCTGAAAATATTTTATTTAACGCAGTAATGGTGGAATCAGGGTTTATTTTCAAAAGACGGGATTTCAGCGCATCTGCTTTAAGCTCGCCTATAGTATCGTACGTAGCTTGTACTTGTCTATTGATATTGGTAATACAAACCCTATCTGAATCAATCAATACAATTCTGCCTATTCCACAGCGAACAAGCGCTTCGGCGCACCAGCTTCCCACGCCGCCAAGACCGAATACCATAACCTGTGTCTGTGTAAGCGCTTCAATCACGCGATCTCCGGTTATAAGCGCAAGCCGCTGAACTGCGGCGTGAGAATAGTTTGTCATATCAAGATGAGTATTGAAAAAAGCGCGTATTTTTGCAAGTATAGAATATGGCAAAACGCCGTTCGTTGCTTTTTTCAGGCTCCGTGCTGTCTCTATTTACGTTATTGTCGCGGTTTTTAGGACTTGTACGAGAGATGACTAAAGCCGCGCTTCTGGGAACCGGCGCGCTTTCTGACGCATTTACAGTTGCTTTTATGCTGCCAAATCTTTTTAGGCGGCTTTTTGCCGAAGGCTCGATAGCAGTTGCTTTTATACCGGCATTCAAAGAATTTCTTATAAATGATGACCATAAAGAAACCAAAGAATTCCTTGCATCGTTCTGGACGGTTTTAACATTCATTGTTTCTTCAGTTGTTGCCATTTCAATTATAGCCGCGCCGTATTTTATTGTTGTATTTGGCAAAGAAGCATTTGATGAGACAGTGCTGCTTACCCGTATTATGTTTCCGTACCTGTTATTTATATCGATTGCCGCTTTTTTTCAGGGTATATTGAATAGCGTTTATATTTTTGTTCCATCTGCGCTTGCCCCGATTATATTAAATCTTGTGTTTATAACTGCCGCATGGCTTCTGAGTCCTTTAACCAGCAATCCGGCGCGCGCCATGGCGATAGGCGTTTTTGCCGGAGGCTTTTTGGAAGCGGCGATTCAACTGCCTTTTGTTATAAAAAAAGGTTTTTCTTTTTGCTGGCGCGGTCTTTATAAATCATTATGCAATAGAGGTACACGCAAGGTATTTAAGCTCATAGGACCTACAATAATAGGAATGGCGGCCTATCAATTAAACGATATAGTATCTACGGCGCTGGCGCGCGGCGCAGGAGAAGGCATTGTATCAAGCCTGCAGTATTCGCTGCGTATGCAGGAGCTTATTCTTGGAGTATTTGCTGTTTCTATAGGAACAGTACTGCTGCCGGAACTTGCGGAACACACAAATACAGGAAACTGGAACGCTTATAACAAAAGACTTTTGGAGGCTATATCAATAGTATCTATAATAACAATTCCTGTTATATTTTTTTCGCTGTTACAGGGCGAAAATCTTATACGGCTTTTATTTCAGACAGGTGAATTTGATGAGAGTTCCGTTGCGCTTACACTAAAAGCCTTCAAATACCATATTATAGGACTTTCTTTTATTGCCTTAAACAGAATTTTAGCGCCGGCGTTTTATGCCCAGAACGATTCGTTTTCTCCAACTCTTGCCGGCATAATTTCATTTATTGTCAACATAATACTTGCCATTGTACTTGTTGACAGAATGGAAGGCGGAGGCATTGCACTTGCGCTTTCAATAGCAGGCGCAGTAAACACCGTTTTTTTATTTCTTTTTTTACGCAAGAACAAAAACATCATTATAGCAAAGATAACTGTTCATTCGGCGTTATACATGATAAAGATATGTTTGTTTTCAATCTTGTCAATTATTCCGGTTTATTTGATTAAGAACATTGTTGAGAGATTCTTCACAAATATTAGTATAAGAAGCAAAATCCTTGCATTTGCCGCGCCAATGGCAGTATGTTTTGTGATATTCTCTACGATGGGGATATTCCTCTTGTATATTACAGGAGATAAATATATTAGAACGATAATAAATCATATAAGACGAAAGCGGCCTGCATGAGCTGTCTGCATAATCCCTATATAGCTTTATAATTCAGCTTTGAATGAAGCGCCTTATAAAAGGCCTTTTTGCCGGAGAACAGCAGCTTTGCTTTATAGGGCGCTTTCTTGATAAATATGACATCGCCGGTTTTAAGTTCTTCGGTAACCTGCCCGTCTATGGTAAGCAGCACGCCGCTGCGCTGTTCTTGTTCTATGTTAATGGTGATAGTTTCATCAGCAGGCGTTACAATAGGCCGGTGCAGCATTGTAAACGGACATATAGGATTGAGAATGACGGCTTCCATTTCAGGGTCGAGTATGGGGCCGCCTGCCGCTGCGCTGTAAGCGGTTGATCCGGTTGGCGTGGCTACGATGAGTCCGTCAGAACGGTAGCTTGCCAGATTGACACCGCTTGTTTGGGCGCTCAATCTAATCGCTTTTGCGATACCTGAGGCAGAAACTACTGCATCATTGAGCGCGGCGGCCTTAAAGACACAACGGCTGTCTCTTTCAACGCGCACATCAAGCATTAAGCGATGGGAGACGGCTGTTTCCGCGTTGCTGCGCCAGTCTTCAAAGACGCTTTCCCACTTATCCGGATTTATTGTTGCGATGAATCCAAGCGTTCCAAGATTGACCGGAAGGATTGGTACGCCAAAGGAAGCTGCGACTCGTGCAGTGAACAGCACGGTGCCGTCTCCGCCAAGACTGAAGGCGACATCGAAGTTTTGTTGTATGCCGGCATTAGTGGTATAACTGATAACAGCGGAAGACACATTTTTTTTGTTAAGCGTTTCTTCTATCTCACGCGCAAGCGTCTGCGCGCTGGGCTTTTGAGGGTTTACAACCAAAAGAACATTCATCAGAGTAGCTGAAAGCCTATCAACATAAACGGAGCGCGTCAAGCCGCGTGATAGTGCGGCGCGCAGTGCGCCGTCCGAGCCGCGCCTGCCTGATAACAGCGTGTCAGGCGGGCGTGTTGACAAATGCGCGCCGGTCTGATACACTGTTTTCCATGCAAAACGGCGTTTTACACAGCGTAAAGGGGTGTGTAGCGGCGAGTAAACGTGCGATAGAACACATAATTTATTCTCCCCCCCCCCCCCCGCGCACATTTTTTGGATTTAAGTTGTTGGATCGTGTGGTTATGACAAAACTTGCGGCCTGTATATTCCTATTTGTCTTTATAGCGGCGTTTCATTCAGACATATACGCCTACATTATTGTGTTAAGAACCGCGTATGATGGAAATGCGGTGTTGGAGAATGAGGGAAACGTGGCGTTGTATCTGGAGCGGATTATTCGGAACTACGGTGATTATTCAATACGGGCGTTTAACAGGAAGGCCATATCGTATAAGGTGCGAAAGACGGCTGGCCTGACGCATAGATTTTACGTAATTTCGATGACTGACGGAACGTATCACACGCTGAGTTTTTCTGCCACGAACAAGTGGGCTGTATCGAAAGGCGCGTGGGCGATGGACACGGAGTCGGACATTGTATCGTATCGTGATTATATACAGGGAAACAACGTCTGGGATGTTGAGGAAATCACAACGGATAACGGCATCAACACATTATTGACAGTCGAGAATGTTCTATCAAAGCTGAGAAGCAATACAACCTATTATTTCCGTTCGCGGGTGAACAAGAATGACCGTCATGATAATTGCAGCACGGCGTTATTGGAAACGCTTGTTGAGAATGAGTCAGAAAGCAGCATTGTAAGGAAATAAATAACATTGCTTTTTCATAGTGAATCCTGTATAGTAAAGCAATGACGATAGAGCCGAAAATTGTTTTTGTGCCATCGGCATTCAAACACGGCGTAACTGAAAATGATATTCGGCACGCCTACAAAACAAGAATCCATGCGTGCAAACTAGAACGCTATGATAATAAATACGTGTTCATTGGCTTCAATCGGGCTGCTGTCCCAATTGAAGTATTTTATAATCCTATCGATGATGATACTATAAAGGTCTTTCATGCGATGGGCTGCCGAAACGGAGTATTGGCACAGCTTCAAAGCTAAGGGTAACCGATGGTTTATACTGATTTGACTGACGAAGAATACGACGCGCTGGACGATGAGTTAACGCGCATTATCCCCAAGCTGGGGCCGATTGGCAGCGACTGGCTTGAGCAGCGGGAACTACGTCTTATGGGGCTGACAAAGCTTTCTGTGGACTACCTTTTGACAAAGGCAGAGGCCTCTCGCACAACGCCTGCGCGGATTATCGACGAGCTTGTCCGTAAGGAAATCGCCGCCGCATCCGCCTAAGCGAGAAAGACGCGCGTACATTCGCTTCATAAAAACCCAATACCTCCGCGTGTTTACCAGCCCTGTCTGCGGTCTTTTCCGCAGTGCGATTTTAATTGACCCAAAAACGATGGAGATTTTTACCGTCCCACGCCCATGTAACGTCTTTATTATTTGCTGGATCATAGTTCTCAATTCCTGCCCAATGTCCTTCAAAATCCAAATTACCTCCCGCCTCAATGCTCTTCCACTTTCCATCTACTTTGATTTGTATGAAGGTATGATTCATACCACTAATACCGTTCCCGGCGGGTGTAATGTTCCATATCATACGAAT
>JAITHJ010000007.1 GCA_031280035.1 Spirochaetaceae bacterium
ACCGTATTTTATCTGCCCCCCGCAGACATCGTGCCATCACAATGGCGTAAGGCAGTTTTTACAAGATACGGTTTTTTTAGCGTATTTCATTTTATGGAGGATTAGTATGATTATTTACCAAAAATCCGCTCAGGCGAATAAAACGGCGCGTATCCTTGATGCGCCGCTTGCCGCGTTCACTGTAGCGGCGCTGACTTTTATGGCGGCGGCCTGCACCGTTGAAGGCGTCTCGGATGACGACGGCCACGGTAAAATTCCGCCGGCTAAAAAACCTGCGGCGCTGGCTGCCGGCGGAGTCGTTGAGCTTCTTGATATGGGCGGCGGCGCTTTAGACGAAGTACATATCTTTAAAGAAGACGGTGAACTGATACTAACCGGCACGGCGAAAAATGCCGCCGCCGGCGTTTTTGTCGTTGCAGGCGGCGGTGGAGGCGGTTCCGCGCCGGGCGATGAAAACTACAATGCAGGCGGAGGAGGAGCGGGCGGGCTTATCTGTGCGGAGAACTTCAGCTTCAATGGCAACGCGGTGTTCACCGTAAAAGTCGGCTCGGGCGGAGCCGGCGGTATTGTTTCTGGAGATAGCCCATACAAAGGCAGTAATGGAGGAGATTCATACATCGTAGTAAAAGACAGCGTTCCATCAAGCTACGGCATAAGCGGCGATGGGATACGCGCGCGCGGCGGCGGTGGCGGAGCGGGCTCCAATAAACCATTGAACGATCCGCAAGGACCGCAGACAGGCGGCTCAGGCGGCGGCGGTTCCGGCGAAAACAGAAATGGGGCGCAGGCTTCAGGCGATCCTAACACATTTGGTAATGCCGGCGGCAAATGGACGAACATGTCGAACAGCGCCGGCGGCGGTGGGGCTGGCGAAGCCGCCCCCAACAACAAATCAACCGGAGGCGCGGGCAAGAACCGAACAAGTTTTCCGGCGCTTGACGGTATTTCAGAGATACCTGACGGCTTTGCCGGCGGCGGGGCTGGCGGCAGAGACTTAAATACCCGCACGGCAACGCACGGCGGCGGCGCAAAATCCGCCGAAAATCCCATGGGAGATGCCGCGGATAACACCGGCGGAGGCGGAGCCGGAGCAGGGCCTGCATCCGCCGGTTGGACCAACCCCAGCAAAGCCGGCGGTTCAGGCGGTTCGGGTATCGTCATCGTTCGCTTCCCAAACAACTATTAGGATAGACCGGCGGACAGATCTCCGCTTAATACGCCGCGTATAAGACGGCGGGTTGTCAATACCTTGCGTATTTGTCCGGTATCAGTCAGAATAAGAAGCTGGTGTGCGTTATTTGATAACCTGCGCGCTTATTCCTATGTTAGACGTTATTTTGTTGTTATTGTTTATTATTATAGTATCTCATGCCGGTCTGCAAGGCTTCATAAAAGACTTTACCAGTACTTCATGGTTCTTTGCAGGACTCCTGTTTGCGTTCTCATTCTACCGCACCGGCGCGGTTTTTATTCGTTCAAAAATGCTGCACGGCGCCAAATATCTCCCTGAAATCATCGCGTTCTTCTTTCTATTCGTCATAATCCATATCATAATAAAAACTATAGGCAGTATGTTAAAAAACATTATCCAACTGTCCGGCCTTACCGCTTTTGATAAAGCGCTCGGTGTCTTTTTCGGCTTGTTCAAAGGGATTGTCGTCATTGCGGCAACGCTGTACATAATAAAAATCCAGCCGCTGTTTGACGGCGATCTTTTGTTAAAAAACAGCGTAATAGCAAAGTTTCTTATGCCAAACAGAGAATTTATAGAAAAAGTTATGGATATGCACAATGTTTGAAAACATAATAGGACAAAACGCAATAGCGCTGATAAAACAGGATTTGGAAAATGATACGCTGCCGCCGTCCATTCTGTTCGCAGGCCCTGAAGCGTCAGCAAAAGGTACGGCAGCGCTGGAGCTTGCCCGCATACTTTCATGTGAAATGGAAACTGCACTGTGGAACTGCCCGTGTCTCTCATGCGCTCATCACAGGAATCTCTCACACCCTGATCTGCTTGTGCTTGGGCCGCGGATATTTCAAGCTGAAATTGCCGCGTGTAAATCGGTTTATCTGAGCGAACCGGAAAGCGTCTCGACAAAAATGCTTTTTCTTCGCTCTGTGCGAAAACTCTTACTCCGGTTCTCGCCTGTCGTATGGGAAGGCGATCATAATATTTCAAAGCTCAATAAATTTATTGAACCGGTACTCGATAAGCTTGAGGAATTTTGCGCTGATCAGAATGATATTCAAAAAATTTCTGAAATCTGCAGCAAAATATATGAAGCGTGTAAAGGCCTTGAAACTGAAGGAATCAGCGGAACAATACATACATCTCATATAAGACACGCTTCCGGCTGGCTGCGTATGGGGCCGAACGGCAGACGAAAAACGCTGATAATAGAAAACGCTGAAAAAATGAACGATGCAGCGAGGAATTCACTGCTGAAAATTCTTGAAGAACCGCCGGCAACAGCCTCTATTGTCCTTACGTCAACAAACTATAGAAACCTTCCGCCGACAATACTTTCGCGTCTGCGTGTCTATCATTTCTCGCGCCGCAGCAAGGAAGATGAAGCCTCTGTGTTAAAAAGAATTTTTCGCTATGAAAAACCGCAGACTCAAGACAGCGCCTGCGATGGAGAGAATCCGATACTCGTGTTTCAGAATACGTTTCTTTCTGTTTCCCGTGACAGCCTGTATCCGGCGGCGGCGTACTTCTTATCATCCATAGCCGCAAGCGCGATTATCTTATCACGGCAGCGAAACGCCGGTATTCCTGCAGATGCGGCGCTTGTAAGCATCGGAAAATATTGTGCGCCTATCGCCGAACAGGCGCATTTTAACAAACATGATACCGATATAAAAACGATAACGTCGTCTATCATGAAAGCTGCGGATAAATTTGAGTCGCGAAGCATGTTTCCCGTATTCATATCTCTGTTATACAGCGCTCTTTCAAAATCACTCGCATGTGAGAACAACGCTGAAGCAATAGCATGCCGGGAAGTTCTGAAAAAATATGCTGAAGAGGCAAGATCGGCTGTTGAAATATATAATCAAACTCCTTTGCTTGCTCTTGAAAGACTTGCTATAGAATTACGCGGCGGGTTATCTTTTATAAATAAGGTAGAAATGTGAACTCTTTTATTCTTCAAATACTGCGTAAATTCGATAAGCTCTCAAAAGAAAGCGCCCGCGGAATTCTTGCAAACATAGTTGATGACAGCGACAGGCTTAAAACGGCGCTTGATTCAATCAACGTCGGTATACTAGTCTGTGATTCTAATCATAGGCTTCTTTTAACAAATAAATTCGCTGAACGTACGCTCAGCATAAAACATTATGAACATTCAAACGATTGTGTGTGGATGGTAATTGAAGAAGAGCTTGTTTCAGGATTTATACAAAAAACGTTAAGTGATGGGGATAAAGTTGAGGGATACGAATTTGAAATCAATGGACGCTGCGGAATAACCCGTTTGCTGAGTCTGACGGTTTTGCCTTTGGTTAAACATTACAAAGTTACAGGATCCATTATTCTGGTTGAAAACATAACAAAGAGACGTTCCAAAGAAGCAAAAATGCACCGTATAGAAACTCTTGCAAGCCTTACGACTCTTGCGGCAAGTGTAGCGCATGAGATAAAAAATCCGCTTGCATCCATCTCAATTCATATACATCTTGTAAAAAAAATACTTAAAAGAATGCTTGAAGAATTTGCCGGCGAAAAAGAATCATTTGATAAAATGTCAAGATATCTTGATGTAATCGACGAAGAAATTCAGCGTCTTAACGATACGGTTGTTGATTTTTTGTTTGCCGTACGCCCAATGGAATTAACCATGTTAAAAGCTGATATAAACCAGTTTCTTGAAAGCGTTGTAAATTTTATCGCGCTTGAACTAGAACAAAATAACATAAGATATAAAATGGAGCTTACGCCGGATCTCCCTTTTGTCAAATTTGATGACCGGTATATGAGAGAAGCCGTGTTTAATATAACAAGAAATGCAATTGAAGCGATGAGCGAGAAAGGCGGTTTACTAACCGTTAAAACTAGAAAGACGGACACCGACGTTATTATCAGTATAACGGATACAGGAGCCGGAATGAGCGAAGAAACACAATTAAAAATATTTGAGCCGTATTTTACAACAAAGGATACCGGAACAGGACTTGGACTTACGCTGGTTTTTAAAGTTATTCGAGAACATCATGGTGAACTAAACGTTTATTCAAAATTAGGCGAAGGAAGTACCTTTAATATAACATTGCCTATTCCGCAGATAGACGGTTATTTGCTAGATTATAGTGATGGAATATAACGAAGGAATATAACAATGAAATTCAAAATATTGATAGTTGATGATGAACAAAATATTCGCAAAGGACTTGCTGAATTTCTGGAAATGGAAGGTTACAATGTAGTTATGGCAAGTGACGGCGATTCGGCATACAGACGATACCAAAAGGGAGACATAGATCTTGTTATCACTGACTTAAAAATGCCCGGCATATCAGGCAATGAACTGCTCAGAAGAATTAAAGCCGAAACGCCTGGCGTTGCCGTCATTATACTTACCGGACACGGCACGGTACACGACGCCGTACAAGCTATGAAAGAAGGTGCGTGGGATTTCCTTACAAAACCGGTTCAGGAACTTGAACGGCTTAAAATCATAGTGCAGCGCGCGCTTGCCAACCGGGAGCGCCGTTTAAAAAACAAGGTTATGGAAGAAGAGCTTGCAAAACACAAACAAACGGATCTGGTTGTTGGTAATAGTTTGGCGATGCGCGATATTATGGATGCTATAGGACGTGCTGCGCCGACAAAGACTTCTATACTTATAACAGGGGAATCCGGCGTTGGAAAGGAGCTTGTAGCGAATGCTATACACAATTTGTCTCCACGCAGAGATAAGCCTTTGATAAAGGTTCACTGCGTCGCATTAGCTGAAAGCATCTTAGAAAGCGAGCTTTTTGGACATGAAAAAGGTTCTTTTACAGGAGCTGATTCACGACAGCGGGGAAAGTTTGAACTTGCAAACGGAGGAACGTTATTTCTTGATGAAATAGGTGAAATAAACCAAAATATTCAGATAAAATTGCTTCGTGTAATTCAGGAAAAGAAATTCGAACGTGTAGGCGGAGAAGAAACAATAGAAGTAGACATACGCATTGTAGCGGCTACAAACAAAGATCTTAAAACCGAAATAAAAAAAGGTAATTTCCGCGAAGATCTTTATTATCGCCTAAACGTAGTATCTATTAATATTCCGCCGCTTCGCGAGCGCAGGGAAGATATACGTATGTTAGTATTGATGTTTCTTAAAATATTTTGTATAGAAAATAAAAAAGACATTAAAAGTATAGATTCTAAAGCGATTTCCAAATTAAACAATTATGACTGGCCTGGTAATATACGCGAACTGAGAAACTGCATTGAGGATTCATTTGTTATGTCAAAAGGGGATACGATAATGGAAGAAGATCTGCCGTTGAAAATTCGTTTAGGTTCTGATAACGACAGACGAATTTATATACCGTATGGATCAACACTTGCAAAATCCGAAAGAATTGTGATAAGTCAAACACTTGTTACTCAGAACGGTAATAAAAGCGAAACAGCACGTATCCTTGGCATAGGAAGAAAAACGCTTCACAGAAAAATTAACGAATATGGGCTGGAGAATTAGTGGCATCTGTTGTTATTTTAATTGGCCCTAAACACTGTGGAAAGAGCTCAATTGCGTTTGCATTGAAAAAATTACTTGATTGCAGGGCCGGAGATCTGGATACAATTATAGAAAAACGGACAGGGAAAAGCGTCAGGGAACTTTTTCTTGAGAGTCCTGAAGTTTTCAGAGACGAAGAGGCTGATAAACTTTCTTTTGTACTGCAAAAAGAAAATGAAAATAAAAAGAACACGCCGCTTATACTTGCTTCCGGCGGCGGCATAATTGAAAATAAGCGTGCGCTTAAAACAATAAACCGGCACAAAAATACTATTCTTGTGTATATCGAAACATCGGCTGAAACCGCATGGTGCAGAATTAAAAATACAGCGGATAAGACAGGTTCTTTTCCGCCTTTTATTGAAAAAGACAACCCGCAGACATCTCATCGTGAGCTGCACGAACGCCGTGCGGAAATGTACAAAAAAATCGCCCATTTTACGATAAATGCAGAAAATAAAACCCCTGAAACTATAGCTGAAGAAATTATCAAAAAAAGCGGATTGAAACAATTTAAATATTATGATTCTTAAAGAAGCGCTCTTTGAAGGAAAACAAAAACTCCGAACCGCCGGTATTCCAACTCCAGAACTTGATGCTGAATTATTATTATCACATATATTACAAAAAGATCGTTCCTGTCTTATAGTACATCATGATATGACGCTAAGCGGCGTAATATATAATAAATATATATTATATATTACGCGGCGAATTCAGGGAGAATGCGTTGCGTATATTACCAAACGCAAAAAATTCCGCAATCTTAATCTTTATGTAAATAAAAAAACGCTTGTTCCGCGGCCAGATACTGAAATTCTTGTCGAAACAGCTTTGTCGTGGATTGATACGGCGGTGGTACAAAACAAGAAGCGAAAAACAATATCTGTGCTTGATATTTGCACAGGTTCAGGCGCTGTTGCGCTTGCATTGCTTGATGAACGGCCTTATATTAAGGTTTTTGCATCAGATATTTCCCGCGCCGCGCTTGCTGTTGCAAAACAGAATTATTTGAAGCTGCTTAAATTAAAGCGCAATGATTTTTTTGAACATAAAATGACAATAATAGAAAGTGATATTTTTGCTTCAATAACGGGCAAATTCAGCATTATCGTGGCGAATCCTCCGTATATTAAATCGTCCGGTTTGGAAACGCTGCCAAAAGAAGTACGCGCCGAACCAAAGATTGCGCTTGACGGCGGTAAAGATGGACTAACTATAATAAAAAAGATTATAACCGGCGCAAAATATTATCTTGAAGACGGCGGTGCTCTTTTTATTGAAGCTGGCCCGCAGGAAATGCCGGATATAAAAAAGATATTTGAAGAGTTAAAATATAATAATATAACAATTACAAAAGATCTTGCCGGCCTCAACCGTGTAATAGGGGGTGAGTCATGCTGATATTTGCCGGAAAAATTTTTAACAATCCGCTGAAGACAATCGTCTCATTTAACAACAAGGAATTTATAGATGCGTTTGAAGAATTAGAAAAATTAAGAGCGCATTATTATATAGCAGGTTATATACGATATGAAGCAAAAGATGTTTTTCTTAAACGAGATATACAAAGTAAACTTCCGCTGCTTTATTTTGAAGTTTTTGACAATTATAAACTATACACACCGTCTTCTGAACCAAATAATTCTTTGCGCCAAATTCATATTAATACACAAACAGTTATGTGTTTTGATGATTACCAAGACGTTATACTTAAAATTAAGAATGAAATTAAGAACGGCAACACATACGAAGTAAATTATACGCATGAATTTCTTGTCGATTGCGATAATGCAGATCCGTTTGAGCTTTTTGAATACTTATTGCCGGAACAGCAAACTCCGTATAATGCTTTTATTGCCAATCAATGGGAAACAATACTTTCTTTTTCGCCGGAATTATTTTTTAGAATAGAAAACATACCGGAAGATAATAGAAATCTGCGCATCATTACAAGACCAATGAAAGGTACTATTCATCGCGGAAAAACACCTGATGAAGACGAAAAACTAAGGCAATTTTTAGCGAATGACAGTAAAAACCGCGCGGAAAACGTCATGATTACGGATCTTATGCGCAACGATCTTGGCCGTATTGCCAATTTTGGATCGGTACGCGTAAGCCGGCTTTTTGAAGTCGAGACGCATACAACACTTCATCAAATGACAACTCAAGTTGAGGCCGATATAAACGCAAACGCCGGCCTTTTTGATATATTTGCAGCGCTGTTTCCATGCGGTTCTGTAACGGGCGCTCCAAAATTGAGTACAATGGAAATTATTGCCAAAATGGAAGCTTGCAAAAGAAACGTTTATTGCGGTGCGCTAGGGCTTTTAAGTCCGGCTGTTGCTGGTGAAGCGCGTGCTGTCTTCAGTGTTCCAATACGAATACTTCAAAAAACCTGTGATACAGCTATATTCAGCTACCGCGCCGGCGGTGCGATAGTTTGGGATTCATCACCGGAAGATGAATGGAAAGAAACATTTACGAAAGCGCGTTTTTTGCACAAAAATTTCAGGTTAATTGAAAGAATGTTAGTGGAAAATGGCTCAATGCCTTTTTTTGACAGACATATTGCGCGCTTAAAGAAGTCGGCGTTCTTTTTTGATTTTAAGTGGAATGACAAGCTGTTTAATTTAACGGCTGAAGCTGACGGCATAATCCGAATACTGCTTGATAAAAACGGTGATTATACGGTTACCTGTCATCCGCTTATCCCATGCGCAAGTAACAAGATTCGTTTATCGCAGCTTTCTGTTGACAGCTCCGATATTTTTTTATATCATAAAACAACATACAGACCGTTTTTCCAGCTTGATTATGATGTGTACTATGATGAAATCTTCCGCAACGAACGGGGCGAACTTACTGAAGGTTCGCGTACGAATATCATGCTGGAAATTAACGGGGAATTTTGGACGCCGCCAATCCAGTCAGGTCTGCTTAACGGAATTTACCGTCAAAAACTGCTTGAAGAAGGCCGCTGCAAAGAGCGGCTTCTCTACAAAGAAGATCTCGAAACTGCCAGCCATATCTATTGTATGAATTCAGTGCGCGGCATTCGTGAAGTTATTCTAAGTTAAATGGGAACGCGCTGTTCCCATTTAATTTTTTATACTTGTCCCGCAGAGCCAAGTACATTTTTATTTTTCTCCATGTACATTTTTTTAAGCTCAGCTCGCGCCGGCGCAAGATACTTACGCGGATCGAATTCGCCGGGTTTAGTGTACAGCATTTGACGAATAAGCGCCGTCATGGCAAGCCTTCCATCACTGTCAATATTGATTTTACAAACCGCGCTTTTTGCCGCCTTACGAAGCTGTTCTTCAGGTATACCAACTGAATCAGGGAGTTTTCCGCCGTATTGCTCAATCATCTTTACGTACTCAACCGGCACAGACGATGAACCGTGGAGTACTATCGGAAAACCTGGTATTTTCTTCATTATTTCATCAAGAATATCAAAACGAAGAGGCGGGGGAATAAGTACGCCGTCTGCGTTACGCGTACATTGCTCAGGTTTGAATTTCGTGCGGCCGTGACTTGTACCTATTGAAATAGCAAGCGAATCAACTTTAGTTTTGGAAACAAAATCAATAACTTCACTAGGCTGCGTGTAATGGCTTACTTCAGAAGAAACATCGTCTTCAACACCGGCAAGTACGCCGAGCTCGCCTTCGACAGTAACATAATCTTTTTGACTGTGCGCAAAGTCGCATACTTTTTTTGTGAGCGCAACATTCTCCTCATAGGAAAGATGGCTGCCGTCGATCATTACGCTGGAAAATCCTGTTTGAATACAATCCTTGCAAAGCTCAAAACTGTCTCCATGATCCAAATGCAGTACAACCGGAATATCGCAGCCCAATTCATGGGCGAATTCAACGGCGCCCCGCGCCATGTTTTTGAGCAGAGTTTGATTAGCGTACTCGCGCGCGCCCTTTGATACCTGCAAAATAACGGGAGAACGAGTCTCTACACAAGCCTCAATGATAGCCTGCATTTGTTCCAGATTATTAAAATTATACGCCGGAACCGCAAAGCCGCCGGAAATAGCCTTCTTAAACATCTCTTGAGTATTAGCAAGTCCTAATTCTTTGTAACTGACCATAAAAATTTCTCCTTCAAATAATTTATTAAACCGAATCTATAATAAAAACAGGAAAAATGCAAGAGCCGCTGTATCCTTTTGCTGTAATACGGCGTATTATGATGCGGCAAGCGTAGAACAGCGTTATTACAATAACAGCTTGCGCAAAAATATACAATGCTATACTTTTTTATTTATGGATAATATCCTGTCATTAAAAAATGATGATCGCTTTGAACTGGAACTTTTATTTGACATAGTAAGGACTTTTGGTAAATATGCCGAGTTAAGAAACGCGCTTGCGCCGGTCTTAAATTTAATTGAGGTACGCGCCGGATTAAAACGCGGAACGGTTGCGCTGCTTGATAAAGATTCCGGTCTGCTTAAAATAGAAGAAGCAAACGGATTTACGCAGACTGAGAAAGAACGCGGCTTTTACAGGCTTGGTGAAGGACTTACCGGAAGAGTTTTTGAAACAGGCGAAGCGCTATTTTCCGCTGATATTTCAAAAGAACCGCGTTTTCTAAATCGTACGAAGAACCGTTCATACGAAGAGATGACCGGTGTAAGTTACTATTGCGTACCGATTTGTTCAGAAGACGGGGTAATCGGTACGCTCAGTGCGGAACGTCAGTTCAAAAAGGATAGTGTTCATAACGACCGCCGTCTTCTTGAAAAGATTGCTGCGATTATCGCCGACACTGTGAAACTTCACGCGCAAATTATCAAAAGAGGATCCGCTTTGCGCCGGAATACCGCCGCTGGTTTTAATTCCGGCAATGCGCTGCGCGCCGGCCCTGAAATAGGCAGGATTGCTCAAGGAAGCGCGATAGTCGGCGCAAGCAGTTCCCTGCGTGATGTTTACGAGATGCTTGTGCAGGTTGCCCCGTCTGATGCGACCGTACTCATAAGCGGAGAGAGCGGTACGGGCAAAGAGCTTGTTGCTGCTGAAATATGCCGGCTTTCTAAACGCTCTAAGGAGAGTTTTCTAAAGCTGAATTGCGCCGCACTGCCTGAATCAATTATTGAAAGCGAACTTTTCGGGCATGAAAAGGGAGCGTTTACCGGAGCGGTAAATCAGCGCAAGGGACGTTTTGAGTTGGCTGATAAGGGAACCATCTTTCTTGATGAAATTGCCGAACTTTCTCCGCAGGTTCAAGTTAAGCTGTTGAGAGTTCTTCAGGAACGTGAGCTTGAACGGCTGGGAGGATCTCAAACGATAAAAGTCGATGTACGTCTTATTACGGCGAGCAATAAGAATCTTGAAAAAGAAATGCGTGAAGGACGTTTCCGCGAGGATCTTTTCTACAGATTAAATGTGTTTCCGCTTCACGTTCCGCCTCTGCGGGAACGAAAAAGCGATGTTATTCTTCTTGCAGATTATTTTACGGAAAAATATGCGGATAAGAACAACAAGGAAATAAAACGTATTTCACAGGCCGCGATTGACTTGCTTACTGCCTATTCATGGCCTGGCAATGTCCGTGAGCTTGAAAACTGCATTGAACGAGCGGTGATTCTTTCAAAAGACAGCGTAATCCACGCGTATAATTTGCCGCTGAGTCTTCAAAGTGCGGTATCAACGCATACCGAACCTACAACAACGCTTGACGCCGCGCTTTCCCGCCTTGAAAAAGAGATGATAATTGATGCGTTAAAGATTACCAATGGAAATATGGCGGCGGCGGCACGTAATCTTGGCATAACGGAGCGTCAGATGGGACTGCGAATTCATCATTACGGTATTCACTGGCGCAAATTCAGAAAAAGTTCATAGTGGAGGGCGCCGCTTTCCCTATTTTGCCGTCTGTAGGAATGATGGGAAAATCCTCCGTGATGGAATTACCGGAAGACCGCCCGTTGGAAAAAAGACTGCACGGAATATTCCGGTTTTGACGGCGGCGCGGATTGTGTCTTTTACCGGTATTCTATATAGTAAAGACATAGATGAGTGATTTCTTTTCAAATGATGAGATCGTAAAAGATTATGATGCCGTAATTGTACGCCGTATATGGTCATATATCAAAAAGTATAAAATACTTGTTTTGTTTACGGCAGTTTCTCTGCTTGTATCAACTGCCGGAGAGCTTGCCGTTCCTGTTTTGGAGCAGCGTCTTGTAGACGAAGCGATTATGCCAAACTTCCTTAGAATAGATACCCGGCGTGAAAAGAATATGATTTCAAGTAAAGCCGTACAGGATCTGTCAAAGTTCGGCGCGATGCGCGGGGGCCGGCGGATAAACGAATATCTTTTTGTTCCCGAAGCGTCATCTCTTGGCATTACGCCGTCCGTAAGAGAGGAGCTGCTTAAAACTGAAATTTTAGACGGCAGACAGTGGTATGTTTTTAGCGCAGACGGCAGAGAAGACGCGCTGTCCGTGATTGAAAGACATAAAGCTCTTTTTGTTTTTTCTGACGGCGCGGCGGCGGCTCTGCCAAGCGCTGATTTAGCGAAAATTCCAAGTGAAGAAAAAAAAGTCATCCGCCGCGATGATCTTAATAGAATCTCATTCATTGTTCTAATCCTATTTGGGATTTTGATTCTTGTGTTTGCCGCGACATTTATGCAGACATGGTGTTCGAGTCTTGCAGGGCAAAAGGTCATGGAGGATATACGAATTGCCCTTTTCCGCAAGACGCTGTTTCAATCAACATCGTTCCTGTCCAGCCATCCTGTCGGCAGAATTGTAACGCGTCTTACAGGAGATGTTGAAACAATAAATGAATTCTTCACAACGGTAATTGTAGCCTTTTTAAAAGATATTTCACTGATGACGGGCGTACTGATAACGCTGTTTGCGCTTTCACCGGCGCTTGCCGGCGTTGTTCTAGTTTGTATGCCGCCTGTGGCTGCCGTAAGCGCAGTCAGCAGGATTCGCGCGCGCGATGCGTTCAGACGGCAGAGAACGGCGTCGTCTGCGATTAATTCATATTTATCGGAGCGAATTTCGGGGATCAATATAGTACAATTATTTCTGGGTGAAAAAAAGAGCCGTGCTGAATACAGCAGACATAACAAAGAACTTCTTAACGCGAATTTAGGAGAGATGTTTGTTATTGCTACATTTCGTCCTATTGTTGAGTTTTTATCTATTTTAACAACGGCGGCGGTTATTGCCATAGGCGCAAATATGATTTTAAATTTACAATTATCACTTGGCGTATTGATAGCTTTCATAAATCTTATAGCAATGTTCTATGCTCCTGTTATGGATATATCTGAAAAATATACGATACTGCAATCTGCAATGGCAGGCGGAGAACGTGTATTTAAATTGCTTGATACGGATGAGAAGATCACCGATGCCGCTTTACCGTATATGGATGAAATACAAGGCGTTATCGAGTTTAATCATGTATCATTCAGTTATAATAGAAACGAACCTGTTATCAGGGATCTTTCATTTAAAGTTGAACGCGGAGAAAAGGCAGCGATTGTTGGTTATACAGGAGCCGGCAAAACAACGGTAACAAATATTCTTACAAGACTTTGGGATATTACCGGCGGAACGATAACGATTGACGGAGTAAGCATAAAGAATATTCCACTTGAAGCGTTGCGGCGTTCTGTTTTACCCGTGCTTCAAGATGTATTTTTATTTTCTGGAACTATCTCTGAAAATATAAGTCTTGGAAAGCGGCTGCCGCAGGATGAAATTGAACGCGCAGCCCGTGCAGTATACGCCCATGAGTTTATTGAAAAACTTCCGCTTGGATACAACACAATGCTGTCAGAAGGCGCAAGCAATATTTCATCAGGACAAAGACAGCTCATTAGTTTTGCGCGCGTCATTGCTCATAATCCGGCGGTGGTTGTTCTTGATGAAGCAACAAGTTCAATTGATACGGAAACGGAATCTCTTATTCAACGCGGCATTGAAAAGATACTTGACGGGAGAACATCGATTGTTATTGCGCACAGACTCTCGACAATTCATAACGCTGACCGTATTCTCGTGCTTTCAGGCGGATCTCTTGCCGAAGAAGGAACGCACGACGAGCTTTTAAAGAAAAACGGTCTTTATGCAAGCCTTTATAACCTTCAGTTCGAGTAACAATCCGCCGCAGGCCGGCTGCTTTTGCGCCAAAAAAATTCGCAGCCATTGGCATAATCGCCGCATCCGCCGGCAAAAATTCCATACCCGCCGCTGTTGATTTTTTTTCCGGATGACGATACCATGATAGCTTATATGCGACACTAGCTCATCCGGATAGAGCAACGGCCTTCTAAGCCGTAGGTGGCACGTTCGAGTCGTGTGTGTCGCACTATGAAAGAATATAATGATATAGGACCGGAAGACGATTCCGTTCACCTTCCTGTTGTTTTTGGCGTAAAGCCGCGCAGTTATCTGGCGGTGTTTTACGCCGTTATACTGATTATTATCCTGTTTTTTTTGTTGATATATCCTGGAATGATATCTTCGGGCAGCATCTTTACTGTGTCAAGCGAACCTTACGGAGCGGCGGTACGCATTGACGGCGTTTATTACGCTTGCACTCCGGCAGATGTCTTCGTGTCCAAAGGAAAACATCAGATTACCGTTGGCTTGACCGGCTTTGAGCCGTTTGAAACGGAGATAACTGCTGAGGGACGGGTCTTTGGTTCGTTCTTTTTTCCAAAAAGGGCGTATTTGGCCGTACATCTTACTGAAAAAGAACCGCTTGCTGCGCTAAAAGCCGGCGCACAGGATTACGCCGTCTGGACTTTTGCAGGCGAGCCTACTGTAGATTATCAGATTCCGTTAAGTCTTTCCGAAGGCGTCTATCGCAGCGTACCGAAGACCGCCCAGACGGCTCGTCCGCTTCTTGAAGCCGCCGCACGGTTTATGGTAACTCAAGCGGCGCTCAAGGATCTTTTGCGCGCGGAATTCCTCAATGAGTCCGGCGGCGGCGCTCCTTCGCCTGTTACGGCTCTTGGCGCAGTCCGCGCCATTCTTTCATATATGGAGAAAAATCCGTCTTTTACCGTAGCCCTCACTGATATTCTGCCGGATGAAGCTGCCGGAAAGCTTGCCAAATCGGCGGTTTATCCGGCGGTTTGGACTGAAAATCCGGCGCGCGCCGCGGCTCAAACGGGTTCTCCGCTCACTGTCGATGGTATCCGGTTTAGCGCGGAGTTTGTACCGGCAGTTTATTCCCAAAACAGCGGTTTTCAGCATGAGGCAACTGTCGGACCGTTTTACCTATCTAAAAATGCCGTTTCCTTATCCGAATGGCGCCGGTTTCTTGCTGAAAATCCTGCATGGCGCAGAGAAAACGCCGAAGCGTTGATTAAAGAAGGATTGATTACCGAAGATTATCTTGCGCCATTTGATTCTGAAGGACTGGACGACGGATTTTTTGCCGCCTATCCTGATTATCCTGCGCCGGCTGTCTCGTGCATAAGCTGGTTTGCCGCACAGGCTTTTTGCCTCTGGCTGAATACAAAATTGCCGCCGGATCTTGCCGGAAAATTTGAAGCGCGCCTTCCGTCTGAGGCCGAATGGGAGTATGCCGTAGAAAACGCGGCGTTATGGGAGTGGTGCGGAGATTTTTACGCGCCGCTCGATTTCCTTGCGGCGGATGCCGGCGCAATTACCGTGATTTCATCGCCTGAGCGGAGCGTACGCGGCAAATCATGGGTAAAAACGGCAAATTCAGTTTTGCCTGAGATGCGGGCGTCGCTTCCTCCTGAAACCTGTTCGGTCTTTGGCGGATTTCGCGTAGTAATCGCTCTTAAAAAAACGCCGAACCAAACCGGAGATTAAAATGCCGCAAGGCGTTAAAATAATCGCAAAAAACAGAAAAGCTTATTTTGATTACACCGTCGAGGATTCCTATGAAGCGGGGTTATCGCTTGAAGGTACGGAAGTAAAATCCATAAAAGACGGGCGCATATCGTTCCCTGACGCATGGGCGGAAATAATAAATGGTGAAATTTGGCTGAATCAGTTTCAAATTTCAGAAAATCCGTTTTCGTCATCTTTTAATCACGATCCAAGCCGTAAAAAAAAGCTTTTGCTGCATAAAGAAGAGATCAAGCGGCTTAAGCGAAAAGTAGATGAAAAAGGCTTTACGTTGATTCCGCTTTCGTTTTATTTAAAGAACGGCCGTGTGAAAGTTGAGCTTGGGGTCTGCAAGGGAAAAAAATCGTTTGACAAACGCGCCGGCATTAAGGAGCGTGATGTGAAACGCGATGCCGCGCGTGAATTCCGCCATAACATAAAATAAGCGCGCTAAAATCTTGTAATTTTTCCGTCGCTCCAGAGATTTTCAAGTTCGTAAAATTCGCGCGCGCTTTCAACCATAAGATGAACTATAATATCGCCCATATCAATTAAATTCCATGTATCGTCTTTTGATGTTTTTCCGTTTTCCCTCGTTTTAAAGCCGGAAAGCGCCGCCCATTCTTTTATGCGCCGCTTTAATCCGGCAAGATGCGTTCCGCTTGATACGGTAGCGACAAGAAAGAAATCAGTCCAAAAACAAACGTCGCGCATATCAATAGCAATAACATCTTTTCCCTTATGATCTGCAAGGAGCTTTCCAAGCTCAAAAACTTTATCGGCCCGGTCGTGCATTATAATCCTTGCCGATAATAAATGTAAAATCAGCTTTATACTCATGACTTTGTGTATTATCCATATAATTGCCGTCTTGTAATTTTACATTATCACAGCGCGTAATTTCTGAAAAGTCTTTAATTTCTTGTTCATTGCTGATACGGCTTATGATTTCTGTTTGTTCATAATTATTATGCTCGGCGTTGCCTATATTGATTATCTCGTAACCAAAGTTTCTAATAAGATCGGCAGTACGTCCTGCAAGACCCGGCGTGTTTGTACCATTGAGGATTTCTACGGTAATAATATTTTCTTTATCTGCAGTACGGTATACCAGCGATTTTAATGTTTGACGTACAATATCTTTAATCAGCGCGCCGTCATAAGAAGGTATTAACAACACCCGCCCCGATATTTCTTTGTGGCTTCCTATAATTTTGTTTACGATATTAATATTAACCGGTTTTAGTATATCCAATAACTTAAAGAACATTTTATTATTCATATTTGTTTTTATAAAAGAATCAAGCATATGATCAACTTGATTATTTTTTAAATAAGCGCTTTTTTCACTTATTCTTTTCAGAAAAGCAAGGACAAAACGCTGACATCTTAAAGATGAGGATTCCAGCTCGTTATCTTCATCATGATATAATAAATATTGTATTGTTTTATCACCATCTAAGTCTATCCACCCTGAAGGAAAAAACATTGTATTTTCGCTGTCATAAATTTGTATATCTGCAGGAACAAGAATTTTTACTCCATCCAAAAGATCCACAATTTTTCCTAATTTATCAATTTTAAGTACCAGCGTATAACGAAGATCTGTTCCAATTAGTTCTTCAACCTGATCAACAAAAACGCCTAAATTATGTTCATTATAGACAACATCTATTTGATCTACCTTGTTCAGTTTTTTTATTATTTTTCCGGTATTTCCGGGTATGTCAAATATTGCAGCGTGTTTTGTATCAGGGTTGATAAATGTTGCGTAAGTAGCAAACGGTTTTTTTTCATATTCAAGAACGAGCAGCAAGCTTATGACGCTGTTTTCATTTTTGTTTATGCTGAATGTATCAAGTCCCTGTGAAATATATAAATATCCTACAACTATACTGATCAGTACTATCAGGCATATAGCGGCAAGGAGAAATATACTGGCATCTAATTTTTTCTTTTGCACTATTTTATTGCATCTATAATTTCATTCAAAATTCTGTCTGCATCTGCATAGTCTACCTGACATGTCCCTACAGCTTTGTGCCCGCCGCCGCCATATTTTAACATAAGGCTTCCAATGTCAACCGTTGCGGTTTTGTTTATGACGCTGTATCCGGCTGTAATTACGGCGTTTGCTTTTTTCTTCCCGTCTACTATAACAATAGATATATTTTGTTTAGGAAAGAGCGTAAAGATCAAAAACCGGTTGCCCGCATGAATCATTTCAACATTACGCAGATCAACGCATACCGCGTTACCATGAATATCAGCATGTTTCTTTATCATGTCTATAAAATAATTATGTTCTTCAAAATAAACATCCGTACGCTCTTTTATGTCACTTACAGCGAGTATTTCGTCTATGGGTTTTGAAAGAGTTTCGCGCGCAAGTTTTTTCATCAGATCAAGATTACTTATCGAGAAACTATGACATCTTCCAAGCCCTGTCCGCGGATCGGTAATAAAACCAAGCAAAACCCAGCCTGAGGGATGAAGTATCTCGTCTTCAGTAAGGTTTGCAGAATCCATTTTATCGACATAGGTTATCATTTCAGAGAATTTACCAAACTTTTTTTCTCCACCGTAATAGTCATATATTACGCGGGCGCAGCTTGGAGCTTTTTTTGATAAACCTTCGAATTTTAAATCGCTGCCAAGCCGTTCTTCTTCGCTGGAATGATGATCAAACCACAAACCGCATCCTTTTATATACGGAACATTGGCGATAATATCATTTTTGGTTGCTTCGATAAGCCCGTCTTGAATATCTTTAGGATGGACAAACATCCATTCATCTATAAGCCCAAGCGATTCGAGCAACGCGCCGCAGGCAAGTCCGTCAAAATCTGATCGTGTAATTAACCGCACTTTTATCTCCTTGTATTTATAGCATAATATCAAAATTAAGGTGTTTTAATTAAGAGGGGTAATGTCCATTCATCAGGGAGAGAAATCACGCCGCGCAGATGCCGGTTTACCGGCGTTTGTACAGGTGTTTTAATATTTATGCACTTAAACTATAATTCTGCACGCCGCTTTACGGAGGACGAAACGGCCGAAGCAAACTGCTGCGCGGCAGGCGGAGTGGTACATCAGACACGAACCAGTGAAGGAATAATATGCGTAACCCGTATCTTTTTATGTTGATGCTGTTTGCCTCCGCACCGCCGTTTTATGCGCAGCAGAGCGTGGCGGGTATCGATATTGACGCACGCCGGCGTGAGATTGCTGAAGAGGCAAGCCCGGAACTTTTTTCGATAAGCCTTTACGATGCCGATGTATCGCTCTTTTTAACAGGATTCTGGAAAAATTCGGTGCAAATCAACTGGGGACTCTCAAAAAATCAGTTTGGCTGGAGTATCGCTCAGTCTGACGCTCCAATATTATTCACTCAGGAAGCCGATCTCACGCTGTCTTTGTGGATTAAAGAACGCTGGTTTGTCGAAACGAATTTCAGAGAGGGGCATGATATTAACACATACCGCGCCGGTTATCAAGGACGCGAGGGTGATTTTGTCCGCTACGCCGGCGTGGGAAATACCGGCCTTGATTTTCCGCTGTTTCCGTATCTTGATTTGGGCGGTGATTCAGTTTCGTCGTTGGGTTTTTACGGGGCTTTTGGAGATGGCCCGCTCTCGCTGCATACACTGTTCCGTTATGACGCCGCCGAACGCGAAGAACGGGTCTTTACCGGCGGACGTGAACGGACCTATACGCCGTTGTCTGTTGCGGCTGTTTTGCGCGGCGTATCGTTTGTTCTGCCGGATATAAATATTGCAGAGCTGCCCGTTGTTTATTTTGAAGATAACGACGGATCTCTGAGCGGCGGCGGCAGACGATGGCGGCTTGCCCGTCCAAGCGAGGCGGCGGTAAGCGCGCGGGACGGCCTTGTCGAACTTATCGAAACTCCAAAGGGTATGGTCGCCGTCTCTTATCCGGGCGGTTATTCGCTTGGCAGTTATGGCGATCCTTCATTACCCGTACCCGTGCGGGGAGATGGATTTCTTGGTGATGTCCAGGATTTTTTTCCAGACGTAACGCTTGCCTCATATCCACAGCCGGGCGGCCGCACAGGAGGAACTGCGCCTGCAATTATTATGATAGACGGCGTTCAGGCTCTTGCCGTGTTTGAAAAAGGTACGTTTTCGCCGTTTGAAAGGCAAAGCCGGTACATGGCTCCGGCAAGCAATACCGCGAGCGCCGCTTTGGTGTATACCTCGACAAAAGAAGTTGTACGCGGCTGGGATGTTTTTAAATTTGACCAAGCCACGGCTGGAGGCGTTCCTCTTTATGTGAATGAAGATAATTCTGACGTTTACAACCGTGATATTTACCAAATTTCACGTTCAGGAGAACAAAACATTCGTTCTCCCCGCGCACGCTGGCCGCTGGCTCAGAACGAACACGGCAATCCTTGGCTGATTATGGCGTATCTTTCCGGTAAAGATGCCTCCGACATCCAGCTTAGATTTACAAACTACAGTTCTCAAGCAGGTTATAATATCGGGAAAGATGTTATTTCAGGCTCAATTCAGGTTATGCGCGGCGGAATAAGTGATCCGTATTGGTCTTTTGACGAATTAAACGGTACGGTACGGCTTCAGATGCCTGCTCAAGCAGGTGAAATTGTCAGAATAAGCTATTTACGGCGGAGTTTGGATAGACAGAACGGCAGTATAGCTGTAGGGCTTGGCGCCGTTTACAAAGATAGCGGGCCAATTTCAGCGCGGGGCGCGCTTGGCGTTCGCTGGAACGCCTCCAATGAAAGTTATTCGTCGCAAGGCGTAACAAGTCCGGGCATAGCCGGCTTTGGAGGCAAAGTTTCGTGGGATTACGGTTCGTTAAACGCCGATATAAGCCTTGGAGCAGGCTATGAACAGCCTGATACAACAGGCCTTTACCGTGTGTCCGGTATGGAAGGCCACGAAAATATTTTTGAATTACCGGATTCGTCATTTATATCAAATCCAGCTTCTTTAGAAACGGCTACGCCGCCGGAACAATTTGATGCGGCGGTGCGCGCCCCTTTAGTTTACCGGAATTATAAATCCACAAGTATTACCGGCGCCGCATCGCTTTTGCCAATTGAATATGACGCTCCGATTATAACATACCAGAATGGTCCTTACCCTGCGCGGGATAATCAGCTTAATGCAAGAGTACTCGCTGCTGAATTCGAACTTGACGGCGTGAATAAAAAATGGTCGGGTTTTCAGTCGCAGCTTCCTGATGGTAATGCGCTTGCGCAGGCGGAAAAGGTACTTATTCCATTCAGATTCTATGATACAGCCGGAGCTGAAGGTCTTGATATTTACGTACAGTTTGGACCTCTTGCCGCAAAAAATTCATCTGTCCAAGAAAACGCCGCGCTGATAGTCGAAAAACAACTTGATATTGTTCCTGCCGGCTCTGACCCGCAAATCGCTCAAATTGAACTAACGAATGATGATCGCCGTAAACTGCAAGGCGCGACATATATGCGTGTACTGCTTGTTATAAATTCCGGCGCCGCGACCCAGCCGAAAGGCCGGGTGCTGTTCGCTCCGCCGGTCTTTATGGGAGCGGCGTTTACTCCGCTTGTCGCATCAGATTCAGAAATTCTTGACAATCTCGACCCGTCGCCGGTATCCGCTGTTGAGACGACAGATATAACGCTTGCGCAAAAATATCCTGATATAATAAAACGCTTACATCCTTCCGGTGAAAAGCAAAGGGTTTTGAATGTATCGTGGGATTCTCCCATGTCGTGGCCAGGATATGCGGCCGGTGCCGGCGGCAGAGTGGGCGGCGTGCCTCTTTCCAATTATAAAACACTGAGCTTTTTTGTTAAGATTCAGCCGCCTGCGAGTTTTGTCTCCGGCGGGGCCATTTTTGAATTTTATGTAACGCGCGGTAAATCGTCGTATAAGAAAAGCGGTGAAACGGCGCTCGAAGCGCGTATTCCGGTGCAGACATTGGTGGATTATGGCGGCGAATCATGGGTTAAAGTCGAACTGCGCTATTCAGGAGAAGAAACGGGCGTGTTTGCCGGCGGAACGCGCATAGCCGGAGCTAAACTTGATTATCATGGCAAGGCGCTGCTTAAAAATGGAACGCCGGCATCCGAAGAAGAGGACTTCAATGACGATGCGTATGTGATGTTTTTTTTACGGCCCGAAAATTCCTTCGATGTTCTTAACCGGAGTTTTTTTTCAGTTGATGAAATTATTCTTGAAGAAGGAAATTCCGCTTATTATATCAATTCCGGTTTTAGATTGAAATGGAATCATACCGGAGCGCTTATTCAAACAGGATCTCTTAAAATAGTAGAAAATTGCGTATTTGAAACGGCGCTTGAAACAGCGGCTCGCGGAAATCTTTCGGAAAATACGGATAACGGTTTTGCCGGCGCGGTAAATCGTTCACATACCGAGGCGACAGTATTCGGTACGCGGCTTTATGGCGATATGGCTTTTTCACTTCGTTCGGATAGTTTTGGCGGTTTTTCGTGGTGGACGGCAGGTCACGGCGTATCGCGTTCTTTTGGGCCGCTTACGCTTGGAGAGCGCTTTTTTACGGATTCTGAAGGCGGATTATGGACGCACAGCGCCGGCGCAGGTTTTACGGGCGCAGTGGATGCGTCATTTGACGTAGACGGGCGCTTTCAGGATGCCAAAACAGAACGTGCATGGCGAAGTTCTGCGGGTGTAAAAAATATAGCAGGCGCGCCGTTAAGCGTGTCTGTCGCTGCAGATTGGCGCTGGTCGGATCCGTCCGCCGGTAACCGGGAATTTGCGAAAGATTACGGTGAAATTTGGGCGTTAAGCTGGAATGCGCTTGTTCCTGACGCCGGCGCCGGCGCATCTGTCCGTACTATGCGCGGAAAATTTGATGCGCGTCTTGCGGTAAAGCCGGTTGGCGCGGGCATTGCGCTGTCTGCTTTGTCAGAAGCTGCAATTCCGGCTGAAAAAACGGTAAGCGGCGGGCGGGCTGAATTTGATTTTCCATGGACGGCCGGAACGCTGAACGGCGGCTTTAGAATGGAACGTAAATATGAACGAAGCGTAGCGGCAGTCCGTAATTCTGCGGCGGAGGATTTTAGGGAATTTCACAATTCGTTTACCGGTGCCGGCGCCATATTAGGCGTTATTCCGTTTTACGCTCTGTTTGACAAAGACCTTTCCAGTAAACTTGACGATGTTTTGGCTGCGTCTGGTCAGTCAAAAATAATTTCCGGCGGCTTAACTGGAGATTTGTATTCGCTTTCCGTACGGTTTCCTGCACAGGACGGTGTTTCAGCGCTGTATTTGCCCCGGGAAGCAGACATTCATGTTGACAGAAATATTATCCGCAGACTTGATACAATGCAGGACATACTTGGTATAGGCGGAAATATGCAGTTTTCCGCTTTAAATATATTCGGCGCTTTTGGCGCGGCGCGGCTTTTTGATTTTTACCAGAACGATGAATTCCGTCATAATATAGGCGCGGCGGCAGCCTTTCCTAAGAATGACCTCGTTTCGTGGAGGATAAATGCCGGACAGAACGCCGTATTCTACGGCTTTCAGGGAGCGGAGCTTCGTACAGGAAGTTCCGTTACGGTACTTTCAACAGGGTGGATTTACAATTTTGTTATTGAATGGCTTTCGCCCGCTGAAAAGAGTTTTTTGGGTGCGCTTTATGAAACATTTATGGGCAGATTTCAAAATAGCGCCCATTCTCCAGCGCTTTCATCAATTGCCGCTGCGTCTTATGACCGGATGCGTAGGGAAAAATTGCGCTTTGATATAGACAATTCCAGTGAAATATCCTATTATGCGGTTCAAGCAGGACATGAATCGATAATCAAGATTATAGGACGTCTTGAGTTAATTGCGTTCATGAATATGACCTATTTACAAAATGGTGAAAATCCGGTATCATCATTTATTGCGGCCGTTGGTCTAAGTTTGCAGGTTCAATTTTAACTGCGGTTTAAGCGGCAAAGCACTTGTAAATATATAATGTTTTTGTTATAATGGCCGATATATGAATTACTGGGAGGAATTCATAATGATCAATAATTTTTCTAAGACCGTTGATCTTTTGCATCGTTCGCTGGATGCTGAAACTGTACGGCGGGAAGTAATAGCGAATAATTTAGCGAACGCTGAAGTCAAAGATTTTAAACGTTCAAGCGTGAGTTTTGAAAGCGCCTTGAAGCAGGCGCTCGAATCTGAAAAATACCGTCCTGAAGTTGAAATGATCCGTACTGATGAACGGCATTTGTCAAATTTTCAGCCGCTTGATTACCGTGATGTCAGGCCGCGCCGTGTGCTTGACTATCTAACTCAGTCTAAAGCAAACGGTAATAATGTCGACCCTGAGGAAGAATTTAATCTGTTGGTTCAGAATCAGATGCGGTATACGCTTTTTGCACAATCCGTCGCATTTGAATTTGGCCAGATAAACAATGCTCTAAGAAGCTAATCTAGTAAGGAGTAAACTATGGGATTATTTAGCAGTATCAATATTGCATCATCCGGTATGAGCGCGGAACGCCTTAGAACGGATGTTATTGCCGATAATATGGCGAACGTAAATACCACACGTACAAGTGACGGCGGTCCGTACCGGCGCAGCCGTGTAATTTTTAAGCCGCGCGTTGAACAGGCGTATTGGCGCAGTCCGTTTTTACCTGATGGTATGGATAACGGCATTGGAAAAGGGGTGCGCGTTGCGGAGATTCAAAAAGATGATGCGCCTGCGCGTATGGTTCACAATCCAACACATCCGGATGCGATAAAAACCGGCGAATGGGAAGGTTATGTTGCCATGCCGAATGTCGATATTATTACGGAAATGACCGATTTAATAGCGGCAGCGCGCGCATACGAGGCAAACGCTTCAGTTGTTGAAGGTTCTAAGACAATGTTTCTTAAAGCATTGGATATAGGCAGTAGAATATAATAAAGGCCGCATATACTGCGGCGTAAAATTCGGGAGGGAATTATGGTATCAATTAAACCGGAACTTCAAAAATTAAATCCGCTTGCTATGTTCCAGACGGACTCGCGCCATATGGCTTCAGGCGGTGTTGTTGGGTTTTCAGGGAGCTATGATCACGGCGGTGCTTTAAGCGATTTAACGCCTGCCGGAAAAGGTACGGCAATAGCGAAATTAGGCGCCAAGATAGGCGTAGAAGAGGTTCTTCGTTCAGGAAGTCTGGGCGCTGAAGGATTGGGGCGCGTTGATAATGCCAATTTTGCTAACGCGATGCTTAATGCGTTGGATACTGTTTCCGCACAGGGTAATTTTGCCGAGGAACTTACGCAGCGGGCAATAATCGATCCTGAAAGCGTTAACGCTCATGATGTTACCACTGCCCAATTGGAGGCTTCATTATCGCTTACTATGGCGCGTACGATTCTTAGCAGGCTTACTCAAGCCTGGCGGGATTTAATAAATATAAGATAATTGTTAAGATAGAATGGGGATTGGGAGGGGCTTATGCCGGATTTCTTGAAGAATCTTTTGGATCAGGTAAAAAATATGTGGTCCAAATGGACAATGGTGCAGCGAATCATACTGATAGGTATTGCCGCCGCTGCTGTAATTGCCGTAGCGGCGCTTGTTTCAGTGTCGTCATCGCCGGGTACGGTACCAGTTATTGACGTACCGATCGTAAATGAGGATGAACGCGCCCGTGTTGTAACGCGAATCAATGCTGAAGGCGTAAAAGTTTCGGTGTCTCCTTCGGGACTTGTTTCTGTACCGGATGAAGAAACAGCGCGCCGTATGCGCTCGCTTTTGATACGAGAAGATCTTGTACCGAAAGGAACGGATCCGTGGGCGCTGTTCGACCGTGAACGCTGGACAATCACGGACTGGGAACGGAATATAAATCTCCGCCGCGCGATAACTCAAATGGTTACCGAGCATATTAAATCTCTCAATGAGATTGATGATGCGAATGTTGTTATAGTGCAGCCGGAAAAATCCTTGTTTCCTTCAGAACAGGACCCGGTTACGGCAAGCGTGATAATAATGCCTAAATTCGGCAGCGATATAATAGAAAACCGGAAAAAGATTGAGGGCATACAAAAGTTGTTGAAATACGCCGTTCCCGGGCTTAAAGACGATAATATCACGATTACGGATCAATCCGGCCTTGTTCTAAATGATTTTGAAGGGATGAAAGATTTTGACCGGCTTGCACGTATCGAAAAAGAATTAAAAATCGTCCGTGATACCGAAGCGAAATACCGTGCCGATGTATTACGCGCTCTGCAAAAACAGTTTTCCGCCGACCGTGTGCGCGATCTTAACGTAAAAATTGATATGGATATGTCCAAAAAAAGCGTTGAAAGCAGCAACTACAAACCAATTATGTTAAAAGAACGTTCGCCGGGACTTGCTTATGATGATTCTGAGCGCGTTCCGAGCCTTACCGTTTCAGAATCCACCTCAACAACAGCATGGAAAGGTACGGGATTTAATCCTGAAGGGCCCCCGGGAGTTGAAGGGCAAACGGCGCCGGCGTTCAAAGATATGTCAAATCTTTTTGGCGAGGTAAGCCAAACTACGCGCGTCCACAATGAGGTCTTTAATGAAGAAAAAATTCAGGAGGAACGCAGTCCGACGGTGGATCGTATCTCTGTATCGGTAAACATTGACGGTACATGGATATGGAAGAAGAACGAAAAAGGCACTATATTGTATCGCTCTGATGGTACTGTTGAACGTGAGTATGTACCCGTGCCTGCAGCGGATTTGGCGCAGGCTCAATATCTTGTTGAAGGCGCCATCGGATTTAACGCCGCGCGCGGCGATACGATTCGCGTTCAGAATATTCAGATTGACCGCAGCGCTCAGTTTGCTGACGAAGATAAAATGATGATGCGCCAGCGTCAGGTTAAGATAACGATAATCGCGTCTCTTATTGGGATAGCGCTGTTGATGATTGGGTTTGTTATCTTTCAGATTGTTGCCCGTGCGCGTGAACAGGCGCGCAGACGGCGTGAAGAAGAGCTTGCGCGGCAGCATCAGCTTATGCGTGAACAAGCGCTCCTTGATGCCGATAAAGAAGGCGCGGAAGTATCATTGTCTGTTGAAGACCAGGCCCGGCTTGAACTGCAGGAAAAAGCCATGAATCTTGCGCGCGAACATCCGGCGGATGTTTCTCAGCTTATTCGTACATGGCTTATGGAAGAATAACTGCCGCTGGTCTTGCCCTGTGGTATCAGCCCCTTTCCGCTTTGATATATTTTCTGTTGCGGCGGAAAGGGGCTGTCGTTGAATAGGAAATTTTTTTACGGTATTTTAATACCGCATCTTACAAATGTTTTGGATTTTGAACCGCGGCAGAGCCGCGGGGTATTAAACCGGATAGAACCAATAAATCTTTTGGAATAACTATGCTGTTTTCTTTAGGAAAATGTTTTATATTTCCAGTTATTAAAAACCGCGCTTCACCAGACTTATGCGGTTTTGCGCCGCCT
The DNA here is from genome assembly GCA_031280035.1 of Spirochaetaceae bacterium. Classification (GTDB taxonomy): domain Bacteria; phylum Spirochaetota; class Spirochaetia; order Treponematales; family Breznakiellaceae; genus JAIRPU01. The sequence continues at coordinate 27,054 of JAITHJ010000007.1, forward strand.
CACGGGATGACGGTTTCGCGCACTTGCGACCAGGCGCTCTTGCCTTCGCGCGTTAAATAGCGCAGCGAGTAGTACATTTTTTGCGCGCGCTCTTCATGGCCGAAGGTATGCTCCCACGGATTGCGGGTGAACGTCTCGTGATTGATAAGCTGATCGGGACTGTCAATGAAAGCGTCTGAAATCAGCCACGCAATCTCCACGCGGTCAACGCCGTAGGGCTTCGCGCCGAGATATTTCACCCTCACCACGCCCGGAGAGTCGGCGGTTATCTCCGCCTTGCCCTCAGGTCCCGCGCCCGGCACCGGAATCGGGGACGGCTCCCTGTCCGCCGTGTTCACCCCCAGCTCCTGTTTCTGCCCGTCGCTCATCTTGGAGTTGTTGCGGACGCGCTCCCGCGCGAATTTCCGCATATCGCTAATCGCCGCCTTTCGCGTTTCTTCCTTTTCGGTGTGATTTGCACCTGTCGGCGCGGCCTGATACTCAGAACGCGCGCTTGTGAACGCCGTCATTGCGGTTTTTACCGCCGTACACTCGTCCGCAGGCCATAAATAGGCAGTTTGTAACTGAGAATCGGCAAGTTTATCCTGCCAAATCGCCATCAATTCAAGCAGTTTCTCTTCCTGAGCCGGCATCCAGTCCATACGATTAGCCATAAATACTCCTTATCGCGCAATATCCGCGCGCGTGCTAATTATCTCTGCGCGCAAACAACCTCTATCTGCGCACAAGCTGGTCATCTCTGCGCACATATAACTTATATCTGCGCACAAGCTGGTCATCTCTGCGCGCAAACAACCTCTATCCGCGCACGTGCTGGTCATCTCTGCGCGCATATAACTTATATCTGCGCACAAGCTGTCAGTTTGCGCGCCAAATTTTCTGGTCTTCACACACAAGCTGTCAGTCTGATAGCAGTATATACTTTTTTTCGCGTGGTTGTCAAGACGTGTTTGTTAAAGGCATCGTTGCGCAGCTCATGCGCGTCAATCTTGCCGCGCCCCTGTTCAATGCTGATTAACTAGTGTTCTGTCCGAGACAGATTGCGTAATAATTGACGTGGATTTGGGTGCGGTTTGAAGCCGCAAAACGCAGCCAAACTGGTTGTTTGGCGAGGCTTTGCGGCGATAAAACGCGCCCAAAGGCGCGGCAAGGATGTAGCAAGATGTTTCGGATAGAACACTATGGACAGGCAAGATTGCA
>JAITHJ010000034.1 GCA_031280035.1 Spirochaetaceae bacterium
TCTACGGAAATCAACTACGCGGACGGACTGGGAACTCAAACGAACTTCCCCAAACCGGAAGATAGTTAGCCGTCCACAGTAAGGAGATTAGTATGAATATTTTAGTAAAAAATTGCAAAACGGCGCGGCGGGCGGTTTTTGGCGCGCTGGCCTTCTGCGCGCTGGCGGCGGTTTGTATCGTTACCGGCTGCGAGCAGGTTACCAGCAGCGAGCCGCCGCCGTCCAGCAAAGAGGCTGAGGAGACCGGCCCGCTGACCGAAGGCTTTAGCTTTGCTTATACCGTGAAAAATTCGTCAAACACGGTTTTTGATTTGAATAAATCGACGTGGGCGCAACAGGGCGCGCCGCTCAAAAACGAATACTGGACGCTCAACGTGATTGAACAGCCGGTAACGTATTTTTGCGTCATGCTCAAGGGAAAGTACGACGCCTATAGCAGCGGAACAAAGCTAATCCAAACGATTACCGTAGGCGGTCCGGCGGCTAATCTGGTTACGCAAGGGCTGCTGACCGTTTCTCTTGACGGCACCGCGGCTGCCGCCACGCCAGATTCGGAGAATTACTATTACGCTCGTTTTTCGGTCAGAACCGACAGCTTTGATACGATGTTTGACGGCGGCAAGAAGTATTTTACGCTCAAGATAAGCGAAGAAGGACACGCCAGCGTAACGGTTCATGTAACCATCGTTTCCACGCCGGATTTAAGCGTAGGCACGGCGGTCTTCCGCGTCAAGCGGGATTTGGGCGCGGCGGGCATTAACGCCGGTATGAGCGCGGCTCAGGCTGAGACGTGGGCGGCTTCCGGTATGCTGGAGCGCGTCCCGTTTGCCACTATCAAGACGGTGGTACTTGGAGATACCGCCGCGCCCTACCACCATTGGGAAGACAGGACGGGGATGCGCGCGCTGGATGCGATTGCATGGGTGGACCAAAATGCCAGAGCCGGCGAAGAATACCTAATCCGCGTAGAAAAAAACGAGGAACTGCCGCTGATTACGCTGATGAGAAATTCCGGCGTTACCATCAGACTGCGCGGCGCAGGCAGCGAGCGGACGCTTTCGTTTAACCACCGGACTATGAATCGCGCCAATCACTATGTGTTCACAACAAAGTCGATCAGCAACCTTGGTCTTAGTGGGTTTTTCAATATTTACCCGTTAGACAACCCTGCGACTCCGGTTACGCTCTCCATAGAAAAAAACATTACGCTGAAAGGAACTGATTATGAGAGCAACACGAATGTTCCGCAAACCGTCGTAAAGCTCTTGGTAACAGACTCGCGTTTTATCATGCTGGACGGCTCAAAGATTACCGGACACAGGACCAACACCAGTTTTGGAACGGTTGTCATTGCAGGTTCTTCAACATCTGACAATTTGTTCTGCAGCAGGTTCTGGATGTTCGGCGGCTTGATAACGGACAATGAAGACGCTACCCCTGCTGCCGATGATAGTTCGGGTAATAAGTACGCATCTGTCATCAGGATTCAATCTTCTGCGAACGTCGTGTTCTTTGTAAAAAAAGGCGGGCGTATTACCGGAAACAAGACCCAGTTTGGCATACTGGATAAAATTGTCGATTCGGTGTTAATCGATAAAAAAAGATACTTAATAGAGGACGGCAAGGAATACTCCCTGCCGCCCGCAAACTAACCGCTTTTGCGCCGTCCTTTTGCGGGGACGGCGCGGGCGGTTTTGGCGCGGGCTTCGGCTTTGTAAGGCGCGTCTTACACAACTTCATCTATTCCGGTATAATCCGGTTATGTTACTGTCGATTCAATTTCCTTCGTTTATTAACCCTGAAATTATTCCGGGACTTCCCATCCGGTGGTACGGACTAATGTATATTGTCGCTTTTTCAATCGCTTATTTTCTTTACAAAAAACAAGTGAACGAACGCCGTTTTCCGATGACGGAAGACGAGCTTTCATCGATGTTTTTTTGGTGCGTGCTGGGATTGATATTAGGGGCAAGGATATTCTCCACGCTCATATACGAACCGCTTGAAACGAATGTATACATAAGAAAGCCTTGGCTTATATTTTGGCCGTTCTATAACGGCCGTTTTACCGGCTTTCAAGGCATGAGTTATCATGGCGGAGTAATAGGCGGAATTCTCGGCATTGTCATTTGGTCAAAAACAAAAAAATTCAGCGTAAGGGAAATAGCCGATATGTTCGCGGCATCGATTCCGCTGGGTTATACGTTTGGACGTATAGGAAACTTTATTAACGCGGAACTTTACGGACGAGTTACGGCAAGCCCTATCGGAATGATCTTCCCAATTCCTGAATATGATTACGTAAATAGATTCAGCTCAAAACTCAAATGGGTACGGGATTTTGCCGAAAAAACCGGCGTTGCGCTTCCCTCCGATCCTGATTCGCTGATCAACCTTCCACGCCATCCTTCGCAGCTTTATGAAGCTTTTTTTGAAGGAATATTTCTCTGGATGATAATCTGGATTTTCCGCAATAAAAAACCGTTTAAGGGATTTCTTGCCGGACTGTATTTATTTGGATACGGCCTAATCCGCTTTATTATTGAGTATTTCCGCGCGCCGGACGCCGACCTTGGCTATCGTATTCAGTTTGGACAAAACGTCAGTCTGCAAGATACCGCTCACATTCATCCGCTTTTAAGTTTTTCCACAGGCCAAATTCTCTGCGCCGTGATGATGATTTTGGCGCTTTTATGGTGGTTTGCCATGACGAGGCTGTCTGATAAAAAACCGGTCATTTTCTATCAGGAAACAGAGCCGGCAAACGGTGTTCAAAAATCGGAACACGAAAAAAAAGCCGAAAAAAATGCACGGCGTTCCGCTCGCAAGAAATTAAAATAAACCGCAGTATACGGCATGAGCCATAAGAATTTCTTTGCTAAGAACGTCCGCCGCGGAAAAACGGAGCGCTAAAACCTATTGCGGATAAAATATAAATTCCATTTTTGACAGACTAAATTTTAAGCCAATTTTCAAGCAGGCGTAAACCCGCAGCACCGGATTTTTCAGGATGAAACTGAACCGCGTGAAGCGAACCGCGTTCAACTGCCGAACAAAATTCAACGTCATATTCGGCAGTGGCCGCAATATCAGCCGGATCATCCGGCTCTGCATAATAAGAATGAATGTAATAAAAAAACGCCGCATCGCCTAAACCCTCAAACAACGGTGATTTATTCACGCTTATAGTTTTGTTCCATCCAATTTGAGGCACTTTTTTTCCGGGAAATAGTTTAACGTTCCCACGCAAAACAGAAAGACCGGAAACAGGAACGCCATTTTCAGGCGGGGCCTCTTGGGAACTTTCAAACAAAAGCTGCAAGCCAATGCAAATACCAAGGAATGGTTTGTCAGCCTGTATCCATTCGCGTATCGCATCCGTATAGCCTGAGTTATGCAAAGATTTCATTGCCGTGGTAAAATGACCATCACCCGGAAAAATGATTTTTTCAAAAACAGTTGAACCAAGTTCTTCTGGGCCGCGAACAAACATAGCTTTGACGCTCAGACGCGAAAGCGCGCTCATTACAGAACCTAAATTCCCCGCACCATAATCAATCACGCCTACCATTATAAGCCAAGACGGGGAATCGAACCCCGGACCTGCGCATTACGAGTGAAGGTCTACCTTAGTTTGGCTTATCTCCTGCTAATCTATGATAGACTAATATATGGAAGAATGTCAAGAGAAATTAAACCGTGCTAAGCGGTCAAAACCGGGGAAAAAGCCAAAAATGCTACAGTTTTGTGCTGCAGTAGACTTCCGGTATTTCTTGTTTGGTTAAACCTGTTCCTTCTCTTTTGGCATGATTGACTCCTCCGACCCATAACATATATTAGCCGTTTGTATAAGCTAAACTGACTCTGCAAACTGATTATCATAAAAAATTGATAATTCATAAAAATATTTGATACCATTCTACCACTAAATTCCAGTTCATAGGGTTATGCCCAAAGACGCCTTAACGCCCTTTATGGGTTCCCAGCCCTGTTCTTTTCCACGCCTTCCGGCCTTTGGCTAATTCGCCCATCAGCCTCGAATGCGCCGGTCCCGGAGAGTTCATAGTGAGAATCTATCGCAAACAGATTTATTCAACGCGCTGAGCGCATTGCGCGAACAAGGCATGATGTTAAAACAGATTGCCGAGGTGATGGGCAAGACCGAGCAGTATATCAAGTTTCTATTTATCGGTGTCAATGAAATAGCGGGCAACGAAAAACTAAAAGAACGGATAGGTATTGCCGGCAATACCATACAGGACATCGTGGAAACCAAAGG
>JAITHJ010000004.1 GCA_031280035.1 Spirochaetaceae bacterium
TATATGAGTTTGCGCTTGTAAGCGATATGTTTGTGTGTTGAGATTTCAGATTACGGATTTCTGATTTCAGGTTTTTCTCCGGTATATGAGAATGAAGTGTGTTGTCTTGGTTGAGTAAGATAGCGCGGCGTGAAACCGCTGATAACTGGTAACTGACTACTGAAAACTGCGCGGGGGGGGGGGGGGCAGAGTAAATTTACAGGCGTGGAACGGGTTAGCCAGTCGTTTTTCTTAAAAATCATAGCGTATTTAGTCTAGTATTCTTATCAGACTGTTGTCAAGAGAGGCATATAGGACGAAAAACACGGCGAACTTGCGCCTGCGGCGCATACGTTCACAGACTGCGCCGCCCTAAGCGCCCTGCGATTTTAGGGGAAGCCGCTCTGTGCCGATAAACTATATAGTTTGAGTTGAATCTATTCAGATGTTAAGGGAGGTTTCATGTTTAAAAGTAAAAAAAATCAAAAAAGGCTGTGCCGGATTCTGGCTTTCGGAATATTCGCGCTGTATTATCTTCTACTCTCGCTGGCTTGCACATCACCGCCGCCCGCGCCTGCGGCCGCAACCGCGCTCAAACCTGCACCCAAGCCCGCGCCCGTTTCGCCAAAAGCTGACGTCTTTACTGAACGTGTATACGCAAAACTTGCCGCAGGAGATATAGAAGGCGCGCTGGGTTTGTTCGATGCGCTGCCGGCGGAAGAAGCTCAAAAAAGCAATGTCTTGTTAATGAAGGCAGCGATACTCTTCTCGGCACAGCGTTTGAAAGAAGCCCGCGATACAATCGCAAAAGTTCTTGAAAGCAGCGCGGATAAAAACGACACGATTGAAGCTCAATTCGTTCTCTCAAATATTGAAGGACTCGAAGGACAGCCAAAAGCACAGAAGGCTTTGCTCGATACCATACTGAAAACCGACCCCAAATTCATTCCCGCTCTGAATAAACTGGGAAGCCTCGCGCTCAATAATAATCAGTACAAAGCGGCGGCGGGTTACTTTGACTCCGTACTGAAGATTCAGCCCCAAAATATGGACGCTTTGGTAGGAAGAGCCGGTGTTTACCGCTTTGAACGTAAACCAAAAGAGGCTGTGCGCTGTCTAAATGAAGCGATTGCCGCGTATCCTGAGGCAGCAGAGCCGCTCGCTCAACGCGGACGGGTTTACCGCGAGATGGGAGAATACAACAAATCTCTCGCCGATCTGGATAACGCAAAAAAACTTGACGGCAGCGATTACTGGATTGCTTATGACCGTGCGCGCACACTCCTCGCTCTGGACAGCAAAAAAGAGGCGCTCAATGAATTTGAACGCGCCGAAAAGTTAAATCCGCAAATCTTTGTTTCCTACGTTTACAGCGCAGGTATTCGTGATGATATGGAAGATTATAAAAATGCCATGCATGATTATGAGCGCCTTGTCAAAATTAACCCTGATTATTACTTTGGCTTTGAAATGCTCGGCGCTCATTATATGAGGGAGAAACGTTACGCCGATGCGCGGGATGCCTTCAAATCAGCCTATGCACGAGCGCCGGAAGACTATAATTACGCGCTGCTCGCTGTTGTAAACGGCCTTTACGCCGGCGATAAGCAAGCGCTGTATAAACCCTACATCGAAGAAATCTTGCGTAAGATTGATAAGAGCAGCCCCTACACCTATATGCTGCGCTTGTTTTACGACTTCTCCGGCGATTCAGAAACCGTCCGTAAAATCAACTCAGAGAAAAACAACGAAGTTAGAGCGCGAAACCTGTTTTATCTTGCCAATTATTATATGTCACGCGGCCTTGAATCTCTGGCCGAAAAAGTCTTTGACGAGTTTAAAGAACTGAAGACAAAGAATTTGCTTGAGTGGCGTATTTATGAATGGGCTGTTGAAACCGGTACGCTGAAAACCGCCACGCGGACAGCTCAGAGAAATAGCTGAACGGTATGTGTGAAAGCAAAGATACTCAGATTATAATAAAAGGCGTGGATTATACCATCACGCTTATCGGCACGGCGCACGTTTCTAAAGAAAGTATCGCGGAAGTCTCTGCGTTCATTAACGAAGATAAACCGGCAATGGTTTGCGTCGAAATTGATAAAACTCGCTACGAGGCAATGACAGGCGGTAATTGGCAAAAACTCGATATAATCAAAGTCTTTCGTGAAGGAAAAGGATTTTTGCTCATCGCAAATCTTGTGTTATCCTCTTTTCAACGGCGGATAGGCAATGAGTTTGGCATACACCCCGGCGATGAAATGAAAACCGCTGTCAATATAGCTGCCGAACTGGGGATTCCTTTTTCGTTCTGTGACCGCGAAGTACAAATAACGCTGCGTAGGGCATGGGCAAAATGTGGTTTTTGGAGTAAATGCAAACTTCTTTCTATTTTATTATCAAGCGCTTTTACCTCAGAAAAACTCAGTGAAGAAGAAATCGAAAACTTAAAAAAAACGTCTGAGCTTGACGGTATGATGAAAGAGCTTAGCAGCTTTTTGCCAGTGGTAAAGGAAACGTTGATTGATGAACGTGATTTTTATTTGGCGGCAAAGATTTGGGAAAACGCCGCCAGTAAACCGAAAACAGTCGCAATTATTGGCGCAGGACATCTTACCGGAGTAAAATCATATATCGAGCAATTCATTAACGGTGAGACGGAAAAAATAGCAGCGTTACATGAACTGGACATCATTCCTCCAAAAAGTTTTCTTTCAAAAGCAGCCGCGTGGACAGTTCCTTTGCTTATTATCGCTTTTATTGTGGTTGGATTACTTCGCACAAATATTACAGAGGTCAGCGCGGGTCTGATAAAGTGGCTGCTTTGGAATGGCTCGCTTGCCGCTTTGGGCGCGCTAATCGCGCTTGCGCATCCGTTGGCTATTCTGGTTTCGTTCATAGGCGCGCCTATTGGCACACTAAGTCCGGTTATCAGCGTAGGGCTTTTTACAGGAATAGCGCAAGCTTACTTGGTTCGCCCCAAGATAGAAGATGCCGAGACGCTTATCGAAGACGCGGCAAGCGTTAAAGGCATTTACCGTAACAGAATAACGCATATTTTGCTGGCATTCTTTCTTTCTTCTGTAGGCGGAATGATAGGCAATATTATCTCAGTGGCTTCTCTTGCTACTATATTCAGAGGGTTTTTTAAGTAAATTTTCACAAGTGTGAGAAGTGTGAGATTTGCACGTCCTGACAAGAAACAGTACCGTTAAAACGGCAGGACATAGTTCAATGAAAAGAAGTATAAATGCCATAATCGTTTTTGAAGCAAAAAATGCCCACCAAATAGCTGCGCCAAGAAAGCCGTTCGCGGCAATTCCAGCAATACTCAACAGTGTATGAGAGACGGCTGATTTTTGTTTGGCGAAAGCGCGTGGAAAATGAAGGTTAAACGCTTCGGCGCTCCAAAGTAACGGTATCAGAACTAAATTAAGTGGATTTTTCTCTGTGCCCCACCGGATTGAACAAACAAGTATCAGAGGAATCATTGAAATCAAAACAAATCCTGTCCAATCAGGCGTTTGGGATTGTTTGAAAAGCAGACGCATTATTTTTACGAACAAAAAACAAACCACAAGCGGCGCAATAATGGGCAGCATTACGTAATCAAGACATGCGCTTATATAACGAGACAGCCCGAATCCATCCGCTTTCCAGAAATTCATGAAAAAAAACCGGATTACTCCCTCTATCGTTCCCACTGCCAATGCACATGTTTTTTCGGTAAAATTCGCCTTAAATTGCGCGGATGTAGATAATATTACCGGATTTATCATGCGCCAGAGAACGTAGCATATAGGCAACCAAAGCAAACAGAAAAAAAACATTATAAACAACCTATTATAAGATTTTTCTTGCCCTTTACAAAGAGAAAGATGGGAAAAATTAAGAGGATAGAATTTTCTCCTTAACAGCGGCAATAAATGCACAGAAAAGCGGATGCGCCGCCGTAGGCTTGGATTTGAATTCAGGATGAAATTGTACACCGACTCCCCATGGATGATCAGGCCACTCTACTGATTCAACAAGAGCGCCGTCCGCTGTTGTTGCGCCTATAATAAGACCGGAGTTTGTCATTTCGGCCCGGTATTTATTAGCAAATTCATAACGATGCCGATGCCGTTCCCAAATATTTTTTTCTTTATACGCCGTAAAGATTTTGCTTCCTTCATGAGGAATGCTTTCACTGCGTCCCAACCTCATTGTACCGCCCAAGTTAGTAACATCAATTTGTTCTTCAAGTAAACTTATAACAGGATGTTTCGTATTTTCTGTAAATTCTGTTGAATCAGCATCTTCCCATTTAAGTATGTTACGCGCCCACTCAATTACCATGATTTGCATTCCCAAACAAATACCAAAGTAAGGCACATTATTTTGCCGCGCCCATGCAGCGGCTTTTATCATTCCATTAGTACCGCGGCCGCCAAACCCACCCGGTATAAGTATGCCGTCTACAGGCGAAGCGCCATTTTTGCCAAGCGTAGATTCAGCCTCATTTTCCTCAAATGCAGCGGAATCTACTTTAACAAGATCTATTTCAACAGCGCAGGCAAGGCCAGCGTGGAACAACGCTTCATATATGGACTTATAAGCATCGTGAAGCTCCATGTACTTTCCGACTATGCCGATACGGACTTTTCCCTGTCTTGCATGGAGATGTTCCATCATTTTACGCCAATTTTTTAGATTTGCGTGGCGGCTTTCAACGCCCATTTTTTTTAGCACAACAAGGTCAAGTTTTTGTTCATAGAACACAAGCGGCATTTCATATATTGTTGTCTTAACGTCATAAGAAACAAAAACAGCGTTAAAATCAACATTTGTGAATGATGCGATTTTATGAATTGTCGCTTCATCAAGCATCACAGGGGCGCGGCAAATCAGGACATCAGGTTGAATTCCCTGTTCTTGCATGGCTTTTACCGAATGTTGGGTTGGCTTTGTTTTTAGCTCCAGTCCTGCGATTTCAGGTATTAAAGTAAGGTGGACAGATAAAGCATTGCCGCGTTCTTGTTCATGAATAATTTGCCGCGCCGCCTCCAAAAAAGGGATTGACTCTATATCGCCTACGGTACCGCCAATTTCAACAATAACCACATCAGTATCAGGATCTTCTTTTGCAACGGCCATAATCCGGTTTTTTATTTCGTCAGTTATATGCGGAATAACCTGAATCGTACGTCCAAGAAAACGTCCTTCGCGTTCTTTTTCGATGACAGACTTGTAAATTTGGCCTGTAGTAACGGAATTTGCTTTGGAAAGCCGCCCTGATGTAAATCGTTCGTAATTGCCAAGATCAAGATCTGTTTCCGCGCCATCATCAGTTACATAAACTTCACCATGCTGATAGGGATTCATCGTGCCTGCATCCACATTGATATACGGATCGCATTTCACCATTCGCACATTCAGCCCGCGTCCTTCTAGTAAAGCGCCCAATGATGAAGCAGCAACACCTTTTCCTAAACTTGAGCACACGCCGCCTGAAATGAATATGAATTTGTTCATCTGTCTAAGTATATAGTGTTTATATAAATGTGGTAAATAACCCTCTCAAGCGTTTTCATCCAGATAACACAGAAACTTTTTTTAATCCTGTGTCTATAAAAACATACTATTCGTTTTTCAATAATTTTCAGCTTTTATTTGGAAATACGCTTGCGGATGATTACAAACCGGACAATTTTGCGGAGCAGTTTTACCAATAACGATGTGTCCACAATTTGCACATTGCCATATTGTATCGCCGGATTTTGAAAAAACAAGTTTTTTTTCAACATTTTCTAATAATTTACGAAACCGTTCTTCGTGAGCCTTTTCAATTGCTGCAATTTCATTAAAAAGCCGCGCTATCTCATCAAAACCTTCCTCGCGCGCCGTTTTTTCAAAGTCAGGATACATATCTGTCCATTCATAATTTTTTCCACTGGCTGCAGCTTTCAAATTCACTGCCGTATCTCCAATACCATCAAGTAATTTGAACCATATTTTAGCGTGTTCCTTTTCTTGATTTGCTGTTTCCTCGAAAAGCGCCGCAATTTGTTCATAACCGTCTTTCTTTGCACGTGAAGCAAAATAATTATATTTGTTACGCGCCTGCGATTCTCCGGCAAACGCGGCTTTCAGGTTTGCTTCCGTCTTACTTCCTTTTAAATTTGCCACAATAACCTCCATTACATAATTAATCTGTAGTAATTTTTTTAATAGTATAGGAAAAAGATTTACAATTAACTACCCCTTGTTCGCGTCTTTCGTACAAATCAAACTGTCCATTGACCGTTAGTAAACTGATATATGCCGGCTTTCTTTTTATTCCGCGTGTAAAACTCCAAAAAAGCAGGCCCGTTCTCTCCAAAATCATCAGCCTGAAATTTTAACTGCGCCCCAATCTTGATTTCAATAATACTATTGCCGGCAAAGGCATTAGCGCCAAGCGAACGCAAGTTATACGGTAGCCGGATTCCGGTTAAGAGATTCTTTTCAAATGCTCCGGCTCCTATTACAGAGATATCAAACGGGAGCCGCAATACGCCATTCAATTTGTTATTAAAAAACGCCTTTTCTCCAATTTTAGTTACACTTGCAGGAATATTCACCGTTTCTATCTTATTGTTGGCAAATGCTCTATTGGGAATAATCCGTATAATGCCGTTCGCAAAACGAACTGACTCAAGTTCATTGTCTTGAAATGCGCCATCACCAATAAATGAAACATTGGCCGGCAAAATTATCTTACTCAGCTTGTTTCCGGCAAAGGCTGCGGCTTCAATTCTTCTTGTTTTTTCAGGCAGCGTAATTTCTTTAATTTTATTGCCTATGAAAGCTTTTTCAGGTATTGTAGTAAGATTTTTTGAAAGCGTAAGCGTCTCAATATTATTCAAAAGGAACGCCTGTGCGCCAAGCGTTTTTAATGTGTCAGGAAGTTCAAGACTTTCGATTTTATTTTTCGCAAACGCTGCATTGCCTATAGCCGTAATTTTTTTGGGCAATTTAAGCTTTTTAAGCTGATTCATCGCAAAAACTCCCTGTCCTATTCCGGTAAGCGTATCTGGCAACTCAAGTACGCCTATCTTATTTTCTGCAAATGCCCATGAACCAATTTCTTTTATACCGGCAGGAATAACAATGGCGTTAATCCGGTTTAAAGCAAAAGCATAGGCACCTATTGTTTTTAACGAATCATCAAATGAAACTGAAACAAGATTATTTGCGGTGAAAGCTTTTTCGCCTATGAAATCAAGCAGGCTGGGAAATGACACTTTGGAAATCCTATTCCCTATAAATGCGGAATCTCCTATAGATTCAAGATTTTCAGAAAAAACGACATCTTCTATATCATTGAAAGCAAATGCTCCGTTGCCGATAACAATAACCGTATCAGGAAGCGTTAGCGTTTTTATATGATTATGTGCATAAGCGTTGGTTTTAATGACTTTTTCTTTTTTTGAAATAGTCAAAGAAGTCAGCGGCTTTCTTCTCCAGTCACTTTTTCTTATTTCCACATTATTTTTTTTAAGCGTTTCGATAGAAAACGCGCCGTCAGATTCCATCCTGCTTGCACATCCAGCAACGAACAAAACCATAAACGGCAATAAATAATTCACTATTTGGTAAATTGGGAAGGACGGCGATTTTGTACCACAAACCATTTCTATATACACTATACTGAGACAGCAAATTCTCTGTCAACCACAGTTTTTCGGCTAAATCTCAAACCGCCGCCATACGATAGCAATTGTTATGTATCCGGCAATAACATTATTCCAGCGCTTATTAAGCCCCGTGTTCTGCGGGGAACCTAATAATTGTAACGTAAGAACGGCAGCAACTCTTGAATATAATCTGTTATACGATCATTGGTCATATTAGCGGCGTAATCACTAATAGAAGAATTATTTAGTATCGTTTTAAGCAAATCGGCTTTAAACGCATGATTTCTCATAGCGTCATCCGTCAGCGCAAGATAATACATACGCGCCAATACAGGTATTAACGGCACGACACTTGCTTCTAATCTACCAGCCATTATTACGCTAAAAGGTTGTTCTTTGATTTCGTCTGTATAACCAGCTTACAACAGATAAACTCCGTCTTGATAATGGCGCAATTTATTGTACGGCACATCATATATTTTTGGTTGTCTTGCCAGTTCAGGCCCGTAGAAATTGGTATGGTACGTTTCATATTTGGTTGTATCGCCATGAGTTGCAGAGAAAATAGTATCGCTTTGGAAAATTTCTAAAATTTCTGTTGTGTTGGCAATATTGTCTTTCTTTATTCGTACCATATAATAAACAATGGGATCAGCAAGCGTATATTTTTGGCATAACAAGAGGCTTTGTTTTCCTGTTACTAAATCGCTATGAACAAAAAAATTACCGTTTCTTGTATATCCTACGGCATTGGTTCCCAATATAGCAACTTTAACAAAACCGGAACCTTGAACTGCAAAGTGATAGCTTTCTGTACTGTTTATAGTGTTTCCTTGAATATAATTAGATGGGGCTGACTCTCCTTTAAGCGTGGCGCGGTTAAAGTGCGGTTGATAGCCGTATGTACGAATATTTTCTAAATCTTCCCAGAGCAATTCATATTCGGTTAGCTCCGCATAAGCGTTTATGCAAATAAGAAAGGAAAAGACTGGTATAATAAGCAATATCTGACGCTTAGAGCGGGCCATAATTATGACGAAATAAACCTGCCATCAATTTCATCTATAATCCGCGAAATCATTTAGACCATTGTTACATGATGTCAGCGCGAACATGGTTATAGAAATCAACCCGATAACTGTTAAACATTTTTTATTCATAATATTCTTCTGAAATGTTAATTTTTAATATAATGGTATACGCTCACTTTATTGTCAATAAGGCTTAAGCGGCGGCAAATGTTTTC